>DATFKM010000052.1:0-4271 GCA_035268645.1 Paracoccaceae bacterium
CACCACGCAGGCGGTCGCGACGATCACCTCGCTCGGCGGCGTGACCGGGACCACGGGCGGCGCGAAGGACATGACCGCCCCCCGCCGCGGCGATCCGGCCGAACGTCGACGCGCCGGTCGCCGACGGCGTGAACAAGACGGTCCTCGTGAGCCATCTCCAGGAGATCGCGCCGGAGAAGGAGCTCGCCGCCCTGATGAAGGGCGTCGACGCGGTCGTCGCGGGCGCCCCCGACACCCTCGAGGCCGACGGCGACGACCGGCTTCGCGCCGGCGACACGGCCGACGAGGGCCGTCCGTTCCGGACCGTCGACGCCGAGGGCGATCCGCTGCTGATCGTCTCGACAGACGGCGAGCATTCCTATGTCGGGCGCCCGACCGTCACCTTCGACGGACGGCCTCGCCACAATCGCGCCGACGCCCGAGCGGCTCGAGATCGTGCTCGAGCACGGCGTCGCGGCGGTCGGGCGCGGCGACATTCCGGGCCGGTTCCCGCAGGTGGCGGGCCTCGCCTTCTCGTTCGATCCGACCGCCGAGGCGAGGTGAACCGTGACGGGGGGCGCGTCCTCGACGCCGGGCCTGTCTTCGGCGTCACCGACCCGCAGAACGGCGACGACCTCGCAGGCGACGTCGCCGCGAGCCGGCGCTTCGACGTCGCCGGGGCGACCGACCTCGCGGAGGCGACCGATCTCGCGCTCTCCATCGACGTCGAGGCGATGCGCGATTTCGAGACGGATCGGGTGATCGGCGTCTCGCCCATCACCGGCGTGGCGGCTGCTCCAAGCAGGATGATGAAACGTGGTCCCGGGTAACGGCCACGAGCATCGTGAAGGAGCAGCCATGAAGTGCCATGCCGGGATGGGCGAGACCCCGATCACCCCATGTGGCCGCGACGACGCTGTCGCCGACGCCGTGAGACGGTTTGGGACGCCACGCTCTCCCGACCCCGTCATGCGGCGGCCCCGCGCCGACCGCGAAGAGGAGCGCGTGACCCATGGGCGCGGCGACTGTCGACGGACGGAAATCGGCACGGGGCAGCCTGATCCGGGAGACCCCCGATCAGCGAGGACTCCGAGCGATATCGTCCGATCGGCGCGCGCGGCATCGCGAGGGCCGGGGCGGCGACGTCCGGGCCCTCCGGCGCTCCATCCCGGTCTTCGCCTGCTCGGCCGCCCGACGCGAGGGCGTCAGACCGTCCAGCCGTCGAGATGCCGGAAGCGCGGCTCCGGCACGCCCGCCACGTCGACGTCCATCGCGAAGATCCCGCCGGCGCCCGGCTCCGCCTTCAGCGTGCCCTGGTCGAGCCCGGT
The DNA here is from genome assembly GCA_035268645.1 of Paracoccaceae bacterium. Taxonomy (GTDB): domain Bacteria; phylum Pseudomonadota; class Alphaproteobacteria; order Rhodobacterales; family Rhodobacteraceae; genus Albimonas. The sequence goes on from DATFKM010000052.1 coordinate 1,308, forward strand.
GCGCGCCGTGGTGACGAAGAGCCGCGTCAGCCCCGGCCCCCCGAAGGCCGGGCAGGTGGGGCGCGAGACCGGCAGCGCCAGCGTGCGGTCCACCCGCCCGTCCGGGGCGTAGCGCACCAGTCGCGCCCCGTCCCATTCCGCGTTCCAGAGGAACCCCTCGGCGTCGCAGACCGAGCCGTCGGGCCAGCCTTCGGTCCGCACGAACAGCTCGTCGGGCCCCTCCGGCGCCCCCGCGGCGTCGAGCGGCTGGCGCCGGATCGCCTTGTCCGGCGTGTCGCACCAGTAGGCGGTGCGGCCGTCGGGCGCGAAGGCGATGGAGTTCGCCACGGTGATCCCCTCGCGGTAGCCCTGCGGGCCCTCGGAGGTCACCCTCCGGATCGCGCCGGCGTCCCGCTCGTGCCGCCAGCCCATCGAGCCGATCCAGAAGTCCCCGTTCGGGGCGCAGCGCCCGTCGTTGGAGCGCACGCCCTCGAGGTTCGGCAGGTCCCAGGCCTTCACCGCCTCCGCCGTCTCGACGTCGAAGCGCCAGAGCGCGGTCTCGCTCGCCAGCAGCAGATGCGCGCGGGAGATCCAGGCCAGAGAGCCGATCGCCTCCGGAAAGGCCCATCGGCGGGGGCTCCCCCCCTCGGCGTCGCAGGCGAAGAGGGCCTTGCCGTTGATGTCGGTCCAGAAGAGTTCGTCCCGCTCCGGGTGCCAGAGCGGCCCCTCGCCGAGGCTGCACTCGACCGGAACGAGGAGGTGGGGGATCTCGAACCGCTCCATCTCATTCTCCTGCGCGAATGTCGGAATGTCACCGAGCCTAGCGCCCGCGCGAAACGGACGCAGCCCCCGCCCGCTGCGGTCCGGAGCCGCGGGGAAGGGCCACGCGACCGGCCATGAAACGGCCTTTCCCGCCGCGAACGTCCGCCGCCCGGGTCTCCGGCGCCCGGGTCGCGCGCCGCCTCACGCCTTCGCGGCTTCGCCGCTCTCCGCAAGCGCCCGCCGCCAGCCCTCCGCCAGCGCCGCGGCCTCCGCCGCGCCCGCGGGCCAGATCGCGGCGAGGCGGGTGGCGTCCGGCTCCGGGCAGGGCGCCGCCTGCACGACGCGGCCGACGCGGTGCAGCTCGAGCCCCCCGCCCCCGACGAGGCGCAGCCGCCCCTTCAGGCGGTAGACGCCCTCGGCGCCCTCGAAGAACCGCTCCGCCGCCTCGCGCGTCAGCGCCTCCGGCCCCTCGTGCGACCAGCTCCCATAGGCGGCGCCGTGGTCGTGGGCATGGGCCGCCGGCGCCGGATCGGGCGGCGCCACCGGCGTCCGGTCGAGCAGCATCGCCACCGGCAGGGCGCCGTGCGGCGCCTCCACCACCGGCGCGGCGCCCAGCGCGGCGAGTCGCCGCCGCGCCTCCGCCGCGTCGCCCAGATCCGCCTTGGTCAGCGCGATCAGGTCCGCCGCGCGGATCTGATCGGCCGCCTGCGCCCCGACCCGCGGATCGTCGAGCAGCGCCGGCAGGTTCGCCGCGTCCGCCAGCACGACGACTCCGGCGAGCCGCATCTCCGGCTCCGCCAGCGCCGCGTTGGCGATCTTGCGCGGCTCGGCCACGCCGGAGGCCTCGATCACCAGCGCATCCGGGCGCGGCCGCCGGTCGAGCGCGTCCGCCAGCGCGAACATCAGGTCCCCGCCGAGCGTGCAGCACACGCAGCCGTTGGCCAGCGTCAGCGTGTCCTCCGTCGCGCTCACCAGCAGTTCGGCGTCGACGTTCACCGCGCCGAAGTCGTTGACCAGCACCATCAGCCGCCGCCCGCCGGCATGGCGCAGCAGATGGTTCACCAGGCTGGTCTTGCCGGCGCCGAGATAGCCGCCGATCACCAGGACGGGCAGGGGCGGCGCCGCGCTCATGCCGCGAAATGCCGCCCGCCCTGCACCGTGCCCAGCACCGGCACGTCGCGCAGCGCCTCCGCCGGCACGGCGAGCGGATCCTCCGCCAACACCGCGAAATCCGCCCGCTTGCCGCACTCGATCGAGCCGACCTCCGCGTCCAGCTTCAGCGTCGCCGCGGCCCCCAGCGTCACCGCGTGCAGCGCCTCCGGCACGCTGATCCGCTGCGCCTCGCCCAGAACCCGGCCCGACTCCGTCAGCCGCGTGGCCGCGCACCAGGCCACCGTCAGCGGCCCCATCGGCGTCACCGGCGCGTCGGAATGGATCGCCAGCGTCACCCCCGCGTCGAGCGCGGCGCGGCAGGCGTCCATCCGGCAGGCCCGGTCCTCGCCGATGGTCAGCCGCGCGTGCTGGTCGCCGAAATGCCAGATGTGGTTGGCGAAGAGGTTCGCGCAGAGCCCCAGCGCCGCCATCCGCCGGAACTGATCCGCGCCGATCATCTGCCCGTGCTGCAGGACGTGGCGGTGGTCGTGCCCCGGACGCTTCGCGATCGCCGCCTCCATCGCGTCGATGGTGACCTCGCTCGCCTCGTCGCCGTTGACGTGGACGTGCATCTGGATCCCCGCCGAGTGGAGCACGTCGCAGAGCTCGAAGATCTGCTCCGGCGCGGTGTTCCAGATCCCGTTCGGATGCCCGGTGACGTAACCCGGCCACTTCACCCGCGCCGTGTAGCCCTGGATCGACCCGTCCGTCATCAGCTTCACCGCGCCGAGGCGCAGCCGGTCCGAGCTCAGCTTCGCCAGCGCCAACGCCGTGTCGCGGATCTCCGCCGCCGGCGCCCCCATGCCGCCGAGCGCCGGCACCAGCCGGATCGGATGGTCCTCGGCGTCGACCACCGCGCGGATCCGCGGAACCTCGTCCAGCGTGATGGTGGAGAAGAGGTCGGTCGCCGTCGTCACCCCTTCCCGCAGGCAGGCCCGCCCGTAGTCGCGCAGCGCGGCGTCGGTGCGCCCCAGCGTCCGGAAGTCCGCCCCGAGCCGGCGCATCACCGGGAACATCGCCGCCATCTCCTGCAGCTCGCCCGTCGGCCCGTCGGCGTCCGTCAGCACGCCC
>DATFKM010000053.1:0-7210 GCA_035268645.1 Paracoccaceae bacterium
CCGAACCTCAAGCCCTCGACCGTCGAGCTCGAGCCCGGGATGGTGGTGACGCCGCAGAACGTGTGGCCGACGCTCGGCTTCGATGTCGGGGAGGTGAACGACCGCCTGGCGCCGTTCCTCGCGGCGGGCTTCTACTACAAGACCTTCATGGGGGTGCTGGGCGGCACCCGCGAGTGGATGTTCTGGGAACGTTTCATCCGCCAGGCGGCGGGCCTCGGCGCGGCGTCGCCGCGCGCCGATCCGGACTGGTACGAGCACGTGCACGGGCATTGCGACGTGCTGGTGATCGGCTCCGGCGCGGCGGGGATCTCGGCCGCGCTCGAGGCGGGGGAGGCGGGGCTCGACGTCGTGCTGGCGGAGCAGGACTTCGAGTTCGGCGGCGACCTGCTGACCGACGGCCGGATCCAGGGCCACGCCGCCGAGTGGTGGCGGGTGGAGACCATGGGCACGCTGCGCGCCATGCCCAACGTGCGGCTGATGAACCGCACCATGGCCTTCGGCGTCTACGACCACGGCGTGGTGGGGCTGACCGAACGGGCGCCCGGCGGCGGCGGCGACGGGCCGTTGCCGCGCGAGCGGATGCACGTGCTGCGCACGCGCCGCATCGTTGTGGCGGCCGGCGGCGTCGAGCGCGGCATCGCCTTCGGCGACAACGACCGGCCGGGGGTGATGGGCGCGGACGCGGCGCGGGCCTACGCCGAGCGTTTCGGCGCGGCGCCGGGGCGGCGCGTGGTGGTCGCGACCACCAACGATTCCGGCTACCGCGCGGCGGGGACCTTCGCCGACGACGGGCTCGACGTCGTGCTGATCGACAGCCGCGAGGCGCCGCCCGAGGAGCGGATGCGTGCGGCCGAGGAGCGCGGCGTCGAGGTGATGACCGGCGTCGTGCCGGTGCGCGCGCTGGGCCGGAGCCGGGTGCGCGGCCTGCAGGTGGGCCGGCACAAGGGCGGCGGGCGCGCGGCGCCGACGCAGCGGCTGGACTGCGACGTGGTCGCCGTCTCGGGCGGCTGGGCGCCGACGCTGCATCTGACCAGCCACGCCCGCGCGCGCCCGGTCTGGAGCGCGGAGAACGCCTGCTTCCTGCCGGGCGAGGCGAAAGGCGTGCTGGTCGCCGGCGCGGCGGCCGGGGTCTGGAAGCGCGAGGACTGCGCCGCCTCGGGCCGCGCGGCGGGCCGGGCGGCGGCGGTGGATCTGGGCGCGACCTCGCGCCGGCGCCTGAAGCCGACGCCGGCGGGCGGCTGGGACGGGCCGATCGATCCGGTGTTCGAGGTGACGACCCGGGTCGGCAAGCTCAAGAGCTTCGTCGACCTCGCCAACGACGTCACCGCCGACGACCTGCGGCTGGCGCATCGCGAGGGCTTCGAATCGTCCGAGCACATGAAGCGCTACACCACGCTCGGCATGGCGCCGGATCAGGGCAAGACCTCCAACGTCATCGGCCTCGCGGTGATGGCGGCGGCGCGGGGGATCGCGCCGGAGGCGCAGGGCACGACCACCTTCCGGCCCCCCTACGCGCCGGTCTCCATCGGCGTCTTCGCGGGGGGCGAGCAGGGGCGGGCGCATCTGCCGGTGCGCCGCTCGCCGTTCCATGCTCGGATCGAGGCGGCGGGCGGCGCGTTCGTCAACGCCGGGCTCTGGAAGCGGAGCTTCTATTTCCCGCGCAAGGGCGAGGGCCTCGGCGCCGCCTCGGCGCGCGAGGCGGCGACGGTGCGCCGGGCGGTGGGGATGTGCGACGTCTCCAGCCTCGGCAAGGCGCTGGTGCAGGGGCCGGACGCGGCGGCGTTCCTCGACCGGGTCTATTCCAACCTGATGTCGACGCTGAAGATCGGCCGGGCGCGTTACGGCTTCATGCTGCGCGAGGACGGCCTCGCCTGGGACGACGGCACGGTCTGGCGGTTCGGGCGGACCGAGTTCCTGGTGACGGCGACCACGGGCCGCGCCGATCAGGTCGTCGGCTGGCTCGACCGCTGGCTGCAGGCCGAGTGGCCGGAGCTGCGCGTCGCGGTCACGGACGTGACGGAGGCCTGGGCCGGGCTCGCGGTCGCCGGGCCGCGGGCGCGGGCGGCGCTGGCGCGGGTGGCCGAGGGCGACGTCTCGGACGCCGCGCTGCCGTTCATGGGCGTGGCGGAGATGCCCGTCGCCGGGCTGCCGGCGCGGGTGGCGCGGATCAGCTTCTCGGGCGAGCTGGGCTACGAGGTCTACGTCCGCTCGCCCGAGGCCGAGCGGCTGTGGGACGCGCTGAAGGGGGCGGTCGAGGCCGAGGGCGGCGGTCCCTACGGACTCGAGGCGCTGGACATACTGCGGGTCGAGAAGGGGCACGTCACGCATCGTGAGATCGACGGGCGGGTCACGCTGGCGGATCTCGGGATGCCGCGCATGGCCTCCGCGAGGAAGCCGTTCATCGGCTCGGCGCTGCTGCGCCGGCCGGGGCTGGAGCGGGAGGACCGGCGCCGGCTGGTGGGACTCGAGCCGGTGGAGCCCGGCGCGCGGGTGCAGGCGGGGGCCATCCTCTGCCGGCCGGGGCGCCGGCGCGGGCACGGCGTGGGGCACGTCACCTCCGTCGCGGACAGCCCGACGGTCGGGCGGCGCATCGCGCTCGGCTTCGCGGAGGGCGGGCTCGCGGCGTTCGAGGGCGAGGAGCTGGTGGCCATGGATCCGACCGCGAAGCGCGAGACGCGGCTGCGCGTGGTGTCGCCCGGCTTCGTCGACCCCGAAGGAGAGCGGCTGCGTGGCTGACGGTGCGGCCCCGGGCGCGCGGCTGACGCTGGAGCGGGGCGTGCGGCTGTGGCGCGCGACGCTTTGGCCCGAGAGCTGGCAGGAGACGACGGCCGCGATCGGCTGGGCGCTGGGCGTGACGCCCCCGGCGCCGGGGGCGAGCGTGGCGGGCGCGTTCGGCCGTCTGTGGCGGCCGGAGCCCTTGGTCTGGGCGATGCTGGACGCGCCGGGCGACGGGCCGCCGCGCGCCTTCGCCGGGATCGGGCCGGAGACCGGCGCGGTGGCCGAGACCGGCCCCGGCGTGGCGCGGCTGGCGGTGCGCGGAGCCCATGCGGCGGAACTGCTGGCGCGGGCGGTGACGCTGGATCTGCGCCCGGCCGCCTTCCCGCCGGGGGCGGTGGCGACGACCGGCTGGCGCGACGCGGCGGTGACCGTGATCCGGCCGGAAAACGGCGGGCTCGACCTTCTGACGCCCTTGAGCTTCGCCGAGGATTTCGCGGCGGTGCTGGCTCGCCACGCGCGGCAGTTCGGCTGAGCGAAGGGCGCGGCCGGCCGGGGCCGAGGGCGCCCGGCCGAGGGCGCGTCAGTGCCGGAAGTGGCGCATCCCGGTGAAGACCATGGCGAGGCCCCTCTCGTCCGCCGCCGCGATCACCTCCGCGTCGCGGACCGATCCGCCGGGCTGGATCACCGCGCTCGCGCCGGCCGCGGCGGCGGCGAGGAGACCGTCCGGGAAGGGGAAGAAGGCGTCGGAGGCGACGACCGCGCCCTTGGCGGGGCTCTCGGCGAGACCGGCGGCGGCGGCCATGTCCTCGGCCTTGCGGGCGGCGATGCGCGCGCTGTCGAGGCGGCTCATCTGGCCTGCGCCGACGCCGACGGTGGCCCCGTCCTTCGCGTAGACGATGGCGTTGGACTTGACGTGCTTGGCGACGCGCCAGGCGAACAGGAGGTCGGCGAGCTCGGCCTCGGTCGGGGCGCGCTTCGTGACCGTGCGGAGGTCGGCGGCCCGGAGGCGCCCGGCGTCGCGGTCCTGCACGAGGAGACCGCCGGCGACGGGCTTCAGGGTCAGCCCCGGCGCGGCGGGATCGGGCAGGGCGCCGGTCTCGAGGAGACGGAGATTCGGCTTGGCGGCGAAGACCTCGCGGGCCTCGGCCGTGATCTCCGGGGCGACGACGACCTCGGTGAAGATCTTGGCGATGCGCTCGGCCGTCTCGCCGTCGAGGGGGACGTTGAGGGCGACGATGCCGCCGAAGGCCGAGACTGGGTCGGAGGCGAGGGCGCGGTCCCAGGCCTCGGCCGCCGTGGCGGCGCGGGCGACGCCGCAGGGGTTGGCGTGCTTGACGACGACGCAGGCGGGACCCTCGGCGGGGGGGAACTCGGCGACCGCCTCGAAGGCGGCGTCGGTGTCGGCGATGTTGTTGTAGCTCAGGGACTTGCCCTGGAGCTGGGTCGCGGTCGCGACGCCGGGGCGGGAGTCCGTGGTGCGGTAGAGGGCGGCGGACTGGTGGGGGTTCTCGCCGTAGCGGAGGGGCTGGGCGAGGGTTCCGGCGACGGCGCGGCGGCGGGGCGGGGCGCCGTCGTTCGGGTATCGTTCCGCCATCCAGGCGGAGACGGCGGCGTCGTAGGCGGCGGTTCGGGCGTAGGCCGCGGCGGCGAGGCGGCGGCGGAGGGCGAGGGGGACGCCGCCCTCATCGAGCGCGGCGAGGACGGGGGCGTAGTCCTCGGGGTCCGTGACCACGATCACGCCGCCGGCGTTCTTGGCGGCGGCGCGCAGCAGGGCGGGGCCGCCGATGTCGATGTTCTCGATGCAGTCCTCGGGGGCGGCGCCGGAGGCGACGGCGGCCTCGAACGGGTAGAGGTTGACCACGAGGAGGTCGATCGGGGCGAGACCGTGTTCGTCCAGCTGGGCGAGGTGCGCGGGGAGGTCGCGCCGGGCGAGGAGGCCGCCGTGGACGGCGGGGTGCAGCGTCTTGACGCGGCCGTCGAGCATCTCCGGGAAGCCGGTGAGGTCGGCCACGTCGCGCACCGTCAGCCCGGCATCGCGGAGGGTGCGGGCGGTGCCGCCGGTGGAGACGAGTTCCACGCCTTTCGCGGCGAGCGCGGCGCCGAGCTCGGCCAGGCCGGTCTTGTCGGAGACGGAGAGGAGCGCGCGGCGCGGCGCGAGGCGGTCTTCGGTCATGGCGGATCTCCTGCGGCGGGCGGGTCGGCCGGGTGCGCCTGCCGGGGCGGCGTCGGCTCGGATCGCGGACGGGGGCCGTATAGAGCGCGCGCGCGGCGATGACGAGAGCGGGGCGCCGGCGGGCCGGCGGGCGCCCCGAGCGCCGCCTTCGGCGGCGCCGGCCCACCCGCCGGCCACGCCGTCGCCGCGGGAGGCGCGCGCGCCTCCGGCCGGGCGGGACCTCCTCCGCGCCGCGGGTCAGAGGCGCTGAAAGCCCCAGGCGAGGCGCGCGCGGGTCGCGCCGACGTCGCCCGTGACGAGGATCTGGGCCGTGGGCAGCGGGTCGGGCGCCTCGGGATCGAAGGCGACGCTTTCGACGAGGCGCGCGGCGCCGGCGTCGGCCCCGAAGCGCCAGGGGCCTTCGGGGAGGTCGAGGAGGACGGTGCCGCCGGTCTCCTCGCGCGCGGTCTCGGCGACTTCCGGCGGCAGGTGGAAGCGGAGCGCGAAGCCGAGCCGGCCGTCGACGCGGTCGAGGGCGCGCGCGAGGCGGTCCGAAGCGGCGGCGTCGGGCGGCTCCAGCGCGTCTTCGCCGCGGAAGTCGCGGCCGTCCAGGCTGAGATAGAGGCGGCGGCGGTGCAGGAGGCCGTGGCTTTCGAGCCAGCCGTCATGGGCGCCTTGGAACCAGTGGCCCTCGACGTCCTCGGCGGTCTCGGCCTCGACCGCCTTCGGGGCGCGCACGAAGGGATGCGGGCCGGGGCCGCGCGAGTCGGCGGCGATGCGGGCCGAGGAGAGGCCGGCGAGGGCGAGCGTGGACTGCGCGGCGGTTGCGCGGCAGGCGGCGGCCCAGTCGCCGCCGAAGCGGGCGCCCGGGCCGCAGTTGGCGACGATGCGGCGTGCGCCGAAGGCGAATTCGAAGGCGAGGGTGGCGGCGTGCGCCTCCGGCCCCGGCGGCGGGGGCGCCGCGTCGATCACCACGGTGGCGCGGCCGGCGGCGAGGCGGCGGAAGCCCATCGCGGCGTCGCGCCGGGGCGCGCCGTGGCGCGGGTGCACCAGCGCGAGGGTGCGGTCGAGCCGGCCGGGCTCGCCCGGACCGCCGCCGTGAAAGCGCGGCAGGGCCCCGTCGCGCATGCGCAGCGCCCGGACCGCGGCCTGGGCCCGGTCCAGCGCCGCGCCGAGCGGCCGGGGCACGCCGAGGGCGAGGGCGTCGAGGTCGCGCGCGCCGAGGGCGAGGACGTGCAGCGCCTCGGCCAGCGCCTCGGGGTTGCGGGAGACGAGGCCGCCGTCGGCGTCGATCTCCGCCGCGGCGGCGCCGGCGAAGGCTTCGGCCGCGCGGCGCCGGCGGCGCTCGCCGGCATGCAGGGCGAGTTCGACGTGGAGTTCGCCGAGGGCGGTCTCGAGCCGGGCGAGGCCGGTCGGCCCCTCGCCCCGGGCGCGGCGGAGGCGCCGGGCGTGCGCCTCCAGCGAGGCGGCGAGGGTGCGGGCGAGTTCGGGGTCGTCGCCGGCGAGGATCAGGTCGGCGTGGCGCAGCCAGTTCGAGACGCGGCGCCCGGCGAGGGGCCCGGCCCAGTCCGCGCCCTCGGGCGCGCCGTGGCGGGCTATCCAGCCGAAGGTCCAGTCCTGCGCGGCGCGGCGGGCGTCGCGGGTGCCGGCGGCGGCGAGGTCGGCGAGCCAGGCGAAGCCGTGCAGGCGCTCGGCCGCGGCGGGGGTCGGCGGCTGGATGCGCCAGGGGCCCGCTTCCGCCGGGATCCTGAGTTCGGCCCCGGCCAGACGCCAGCGCCCGCCGAGCATGCGGCGGGCGGCGGCGGCGTCGCCGATGCGCGCGGGTTCGGGCCGGAAGGCGATGCGGCGGGCGCCGCCTCCGAGGCCGAACAGGCGCTGGGCGAGGGAGGCGGGCATGGAACGGGCGGACTCCCGGGAAATCTCGTGTGGCGGCGCAACATAGGGGGGCGTCGGCGCCGGTGTCACGCCTCCTTCACGAAGGCGGCGGCGAAAAACCCGTCGAGGCCGCCGAGCTCGGGCCAGAGATCGGGGCGGGTGCGCAGGTCGCCGTCCTCGGAGAGGAGTTCGGGCGGGAGGCCGGAGGGAGGGGCCGGCCGCGCCGCGGGGGTGCGGGCGCGGAAGGCGGCGGCGCGGGCCTCGCCCTCCTCCGGCAGCAGCGAGCAGGTGGCGAAGACGAGGCGTCCGCCGGGGCGCAGCCAGCTCCAGGCGCGGTCGAGCAGGGCGTCCTGCAGCGCCGTGAGGCTCGCGAGGTCGGGCTTCTCGCGACGGTGCAGCACTTCGGGATGGCGGCGGGCGGTGCCGGTGGCCGAGCAGGGCGCGTCGAGCAGGATCGCGTCGAAG
>DATFKM010000054.1:0-2428 GCA_035268645.1 Paracoccaceae bacterium
GGGAAGACCAGGCGTTTCCGGAGACGCGGCCCCGATTTCGGTCCCCGGCGGCGAGGGACGCCGGAGGAGAGGAACCGCTCCGTGGTCGTTTTTCCGCGGAAGATGTCGAAGTCCGGGAAGGATGTCCCGCGTCCCTTCCCCGCGGGGAAGGCCCGGCGGCGTGCGGCGCCGGATTCAGGCGTCCCGCGCACCGAGGACCGGCGTCCTGCGCGCCCGCAAGGCGAGGGCCCGGCGATAGAACGCCATGTCGAGATCGTGGTAGGCCTCGAAGCGCCGCTGCAGGTCGTCGAGTTCGCCCGCCTCGTCCATGCCGGCGTCGCCGCGGGTCTCGTTCAGGCGGACGCTCCCCAGGTCCCGGCCCAGAACGCTCTCCGCGAGCCATCGCAGATCGCTGTCGTAATGCTCGACGACGCCGACGAAGGCGAGGCGGCTCATGGGAAAGCCCTTGAAGAACGCCGACTGGTAGTTCCGGAGCGAAGGGCTCAGGCAGAACCGCCCGAGGCTCCAGCCATCGTCGAGGACGTGGTGCACGAAGGGGTCGACGACCTTCGAGCGGTCCTGCGCGTGCCAGAACCGGTAGTTCGAGACCATCCGGCGGAACGGATGGCGCAGCCAGGTGATGAAGCGCACGCGGCGGTGCAGGACGGCGGGCAGATACTTCACCGCGGGGAAGTGGCCGTGGATGCAGGCGACCCGCGATCCGGCGAAGGCGGGACCGGCGAAGTACTTCGCCGTCGCCCGCGCCGGGCCGAGGTCGAGCCACCGGCGGTGCAGGTCGACCGGGTCGACGCCCTTCGCATGGAGCCGCGCGGCGGCCCGCTCGTGGTGGTAGTCGAGCCTCAGGCCCGCCCCGAACGCGCCGTGCAGGGCGGCGCGGAAGCTGGTGCCGGCCGTCTTCGGGACATGCACGGAGACCAGCAGATCGGTCATCGACGGGACGCCTCCCGCGGATCGCCGGGTCCGGCGTCCTCCGGGTCCGCCGCCGGGCGGCGCAGCGCGCCGAGCTCCGACAGCCGCGCCGTCATGCGGGCCCCGACCGCCTCGAAGGAATGCTCGCGCCTGAGCAGCGCGAAACCGGCCTCGCATCTCCGCCGCGCCTCGTCCGGGGAGTCGTAGATCGCCTTCAAGGCCTCGGCCGCCGCCTCGACCGAGGGATCGGCCCAGCTCTGACCCTCGGTGTGCGCATAGTCGCCCGGGGCGAGCGGGCGCGGGCTCCAGGCCACCGGATAGCCGGTCTCGGGCGTGACGAAGTCGGCGGTGCCGCCGTAGTCGGTCGAGACCACCGCCTTGCCGGCGGCCAGCGCCTCGGCCGCGCCGAAGCCGAAGCCCTCGGAGCGGTGGAGCGAGAGGAAGACGTCGCAGTCCGCCATCAGCGCGTCCAGCGCGGCGCGGCTCAGGGTCTCGTCGACGACCGTGATGCGCGGATCCCGGGTCGCCGCCTGCCGCAGCCAGGCGCGCACGGCCTCGTCGCGGGCACCGCCGCGCAGCTTGACCACCAGCTCCACGTCCCGCCGCTCCGGCGTAAAGGCGGCGGCGAAGGCCTCGACGGCGGCCTGCGGGTTCTTCCGGACGACGGAGGAATCGACGTCGAAGAAGGTGAGCAGGCGCAGGCTTTCACGTCCGCGCCGCGGGGCCGGCATGCGAGGCGGCAGGGGCAGCGCCTGGGGCATCCAGCGGGCGGGCGCGGAGACCTCGCGCTCGAGCGCGTCGAGGACGAAGCGGCTCATGGCCCAGACCTCGTCGAAGCGCTCCAGCGCCCGGCGGGGCGCCTCGGGGAGCCGCGACAGCTCCCAGGCGGGGTAGGCGAGGTTGAAGGGGCGGTCGTCCATGGCGCGGACGAAGTCCGGAAACGACATCAGGCCCAGCACGGTCAGCGCCGCCTTGCGGGGGACGCGGCGCCAGCGGAGAGCGGCGAATTCGGGCTCGTTGTCGCGATCGGCCAGCCTGAGATTGCGGTAGCTGAGCGGGAGGCCGGCGGCCTGCCCGGCACGCGCCATGTTGCGCGCGGCCTCGCCGAGGCCGATCTCGGAGGTGAGATGCCCGTTGACCTTCAGGCCCGGCCTGAGCGGAAGCCGACGCCCGATGCGCCGCGCGAGATGTTCCAATCTTGTGGCGGCGAGCATGGCTGAATGGCGACGAGCCGATCCTTCTTCCGGCCCCCGGCCGACCTCGACCGCGACGTCCCTCGGGAGATGAGGACCCGTAACCCGCAAGCGGTTCTCACACAAGGCGAACGCCGTCGCCCCCGACAGGCCCGGGACCGGGGCGCACGAGTTCCGCCGCCGGCGCGGGGCGACATGGCGGAGGTCTTCACCTCGGCGGAACGGATGCGGCCGGACGGAAGCGCCGGAGCGGCTCCCCTGCTCTGAGCGCGGAACAGACCCTTTCGGATCAGGCGTCGTCTCGACGGGTCCGCCCGCGAGGGCGG
>DATFKM010000055.1:0-9924 GCA_035268645.1 Paracoccaceae bacterium
ATTTCCGCGCCGCCAGGATCAGGTTGCGCCCGGTGCCGCAGCCGATCTCCAGCACCCGGTCGCCCGGCTCCGGCGCCAAGGCGTCGAGCAGCTCGTCCCGCCCCAGCAGGAAATACTTCCGCGTCGCGTCGTAGATGAAGCGCTGGCGCCGATAGACGGCGTCCATCAGCGCCCCGTGGCCGCCCGCGCCGCTCATCCCTCGAAGGCGTAGACGTGCACGCCCCCGTAGATGGCCGAGCGGTCGCGCCGCGTCAGGTCGTCCGAGAGATCCCGCAGATAGGCGAAGCGCGACAACGTCTCCTCGCGCACCCGCCCCGGCAGCAGGCTCGGCGCGTCGGCGGTGCGGAACAGCACCCGCGCCCCCGGCCGCGCGGTCCGCCCGATCTGGTCCCAGAGCGCGTTCAGCTGCCCGTCCGTCATCCAGTCCTGCGCGTCGAGCAGGACGTAGGCGTCGAAGGCGGGCCCCTCCTCCCGCGCCAGCCGGTCGGTCATCGAGGCCCGCTCGATCGTCGCGCGGCCGGCCCTGTCCTTCACCGTCTCCCAGTTCGCCCGGCGCAGATAGGGGGGCAGGGGTCCGCCGTCACCCGGCGGATAGCGCCGCGCCAGCGCCTGCCAGGCGAACCAGTTCTCCGACAGCGGGAAGTCGCAGAGCAGCTTTCGCAGCCGCGCCTTCAGCACCGCCGTCATGTCGCCGTTGCCCGCCCGCGCCAGGCTCTCGTACTGCGCCGGCGGAATGCCGAGGCCGAACAGGGTCGCCTTGCGCGAGGACAGCGCCTGCACCATCCCCGTCTCGAACAGGGGCGCGATGTCCCGGTCGAAGCGCTCGCGCTGCTCCTCGAGCGACGTCGCCTCGAGGAAGCTCTCGAGATCCGCGCCCAGCCGCCGGGCGAGGACGTGCCCCGTCCCGATGAACTTGCCCAGGAGCCCCTGCCGGTAGAGCCCGCGCCCGAAGATCGTCGCGCGCCGCCGCCCGCGCCAGTCCCGCGCCTCCCAATAGGCCCGGTCGGCGCCGCGCAGTCCCGGCCGCAGATGCCGGTAGTAGACCGACAGCGCCCGGTCCCCCTCGCCCTCGCCGAACAGCGCGAAGAACAGCGCGTGCGTCGGCAGCCGCTTCGCCGCCGTCAGCTTCAGCTCAAGGAGCTTGACGTGATGGCGGTTGAGATCGACCGCGACCACCGCCTCGGGATCCGTCAGCAGGTAATGCATGACATTGCAGCCGCCCGAGCCGATGCAGAAGACCCGCTTGCCGGGGCCGAGCGCCAGCCCCTCCGCGTCGACCTCCGGATCCTCCCAGATCTGCGGATAGACCAGCCCGCTGAACGCGGCCGTGAAGACGCGTTCGAGCAGTCCCGCGCCCGTCGCCGCCGGGGCACGGTGCACCGCCGCGCCCAGCCCCGATCCGGCCCCGCCGTCCTTCATCCCGCCGCTCCCGATCCCGGATCTCCATCGCGTCTGCGGTAGCGGCGTCGGGCGGCCGTGTCACCCCTCCCGACCGTCGCAGATGCGTCACGAAGCGCGGATGCGTCCCGCCGCCGCCCGAGCGGTCGTCACAGTCGCGACACCTCGGTCTCCGCCAGCGTCTCCTCCACCCCCTCGCGCGTCACCAGCGCGGTCGCCGGCGTGGTCACCGCGAAGGCCGCCGCCGCCGTCGCCCGGCGCAGCGCTTCGCCGAGGCCCGCCGTCGCCGCCAGCCCCATCACGAGCGCCGCGACGAAGCTGTCGCCCGCGCCCGTCGCGCTCACCACCTCCCGCTTCGGCGGCCGGCTGCGCCAGCCCTCCTCGGCGGAGACGGCGATCGCGCCGTCGCCGGCCAGCGTCACGGCGGCGATCTCCGCCGCCCCGCGCGCCACCAGGTCGCGCGCCAGCGTCTCCGCCTCCTCGGCCGAAGGCGCCTCGACTCCGATCAACCCGCCAGCCTCGGCCCGGTCCATGCGCAGGACATGCGCCCCCGCGCCCTCCTCGGACGCCGCGTCGAGCCCGACGCCCGAGGTGTCGACGACCGCGCGCGCCCCCCGCTCTCGCGCCATCTGCACGAAGCGCCGCGGCCAGTCCCCCGGCATGCCCGGCGGGAGGCTGCCCGAGAACACCGCGTAGTCCCCGTCGGACAGCCGCCCGCAGACGTCCTCGAGCGCCGCGTCAGCCTCCGCCTCGCTCCAGTCGGCGCCGGGCACGAGGAACCGGAACTGCTCGCCCGTCTCCTCGTCGGTCACGCCGAGCGTGCGCCGCGTGTCGCCGGGCGCCTCGAACACCGCCGCCTCGATCCCCTCGCGCTCCAGCAATTTGCGATAGTCGATGCCGGTGCCTCCGCCGAGGGCGATCCAGGCCAGCGCCTCGCCGCCCATCAGCCGGATCGCCCGCGCCACGTTGGCTCCGCCGCCGCCCGGATCCAGCCGTGGCGCCCGGCAGCGCAGCTTGTCCCCCGGCACGACGCGGTCGACGGAGGTCGCCATGTCCAGCGCCGGATTCGGCGTCACCGTCACGATCCGCGCCATCGCATTCCTCCCGCGGCCCGTCGCCGCCTCCGATCCGCGATCACGGACACGTCATGGCGCTGGCGTCCGCCGGCGGCGCGGCGCACATCAGGGATCGACCCACCGCAGGAGATCCCGCAGGAGACGACCCATGCGCCTCGCCGCCCTGATCCTTCTCGCGCTCGCGCTCGCCGCGCTGGTCGCCGATCTCGTCGGCGGGCGCGTGGCCTCGTTCGGCGAGCGCTGGGCGCAGCTCCACCGCGACAGCCTCATCGGCCTTCAGTCCGGGCTCGAAAACCGCGTCCATCCGGACCTCTTCTTCGAGTGGATCCTGCCGGTGCTGGAACTGCCCGTCGCCGCCACGCTCGCCGTCCTCGGGCTCGCGCTGTTCGCGGTCGCCGCGCTCCTGCGCCGCCGTCGCCTCAGGGAAAGCTAAGCGCGTGCGCCGCCGCGTCAACGCCGCTTTCAGGCCGCGCGCCGCCCTCGTCTGCGGCTGCGCGCCTGTGCCATCGGGTCGGCGTCGAACAGCGCGGCCAGCTGTTCGGTCATCGCCCCGGCGAGCTGGTCCACGTCGGTGATCGTCACCGCCTTCTGGTAGTAGCGCGTCACGTCGTGCCCGATGCCGATGGCCAGCAGCTCCACCGCCCGGCGCCGCTCGATCATCGCGATCACGTCGCGCAGATGCTTCTCGAGGTAGTTCGAGGGGTTCACGCTGAGCGTCGAATCGTCCACCGGCGCGCCGTCGGAGATCACCATGAGGATCTTGCGCGCCTCGGGGCGCCGCTCCAGCCGACGGTTGGCCCATTCCAGCGCCTCGCCGTCGATGTTCTCCTTCAGGAGCCCCTCCTTCATCATCAGCCCGAGGCTCGCGCGCGCCCGCCGCCAGGGCGCGTCGGCGCCCTTGTAGACGATGTGGCGGAGATCGTTCAGCCGGCCGGGCAGGGCGGGCCGGCCCGCCTGCAGCCAGGCCTCGCGGCTCTGTCCGCCTTTCCAGGCGCGCGTGGTGAAGCCCAGCACCTCCACCTTGACGCCGCAGCGCTCCAGCGTCCGCGCGAGGATGTCGGCCGAGATCGCGGCGATGGAGATCGGCCGCCCCCGCATCGAGCCCGAATTGTCGATCAGCAGGCTCACCACCGTGTCACGGAACTTCGACTCCTGCTCGACCTTGAAGGAAAGCGGCATCGTCGGGTTCGCCACCACCCGCGCCAGGCGCGCCGCGTCGAGCACGCCCTCCTCCTTGTCGAAGTCCCAGGAGCGGTTCTGCTGCGCCTGCAGCCGACGCTGCAGCTTGTTCGCGAGGCGCCCGACCGCGCCCTTCAGCGGCTCCAGCTGCTGATCGAGATAGGAGCGCAGGCGTTCCAACTCCTCGGTCTCGGCGAGGTCGGTGGCGTCGATCTCCTCGTCGAACTTCGTGGTGAACACCTTGTAGCCCGGATCGGCGTCGGAGACCGGCGCGGGCTTCGGCGGCGCCTCGGGCGGCTCGCCGTCGTCGGCGGGCGCCTCTTCGGCCATGTCCGCGTCGTCCTGCTCCTCGAGCGCCGCCTGCGCGGAGGCCGCGTCCTGGCTCTCGGAGGTCTGGTCGTCGGGCGCGAAGTCCTGATCCTCGTCGCCGCCCTCCTCGCCGGCCTGGTCCTCGTCCGGCTGGGGCTGCTGCTCGCCCTCCTCGTCCTCCTCGTCCTCGCCCTCGTCGGGCTGGTCGGGATCGTCGCCGAGCTGGTCGCCGTAGCCGAGCTCATCGATCACCTTGCGCGCCAGCCGCGCGAAGGCGGTCTGATCGTCGAGACGCTCGCAGACCTCGTCCATGGTCTCGCCGGACTGCTGCTCGAGGAAGCCGCGCCAGAGGTCGAGCACGTTCTCGCAGTCCTTCGGCAGCTCCCGCCCCGTGGCGAGGCTGCGCAGCATGTAGCCGGCCGCGTCGGCCAACGGCGCCTGGCTCACGTCCTTGACGTCGCCGTAGCCCATGCGCCGCGCGCTCTCGGCCATCCGCGCGTCGAGATTGGCGGCGACGCCCGGCATGGCGCGCGAGCCGATCGCCTCGCAGCGCGCCGTCTCCATCGCCTCGAACAGGCCCCGCGCCATGTCGCCGGAGGGCAGGTAGCGCGCATGCGTGGCGTCGTCGTGAAAGCGAAGCCGCAGCGCGTAGGCGTCGCCGGCGCCGCGGGCCTGCATCACCTCCTCGCGGCTCATCCGGCGCGTCACCTGCGGCAGGCGCACGCTGTCGGCGCTCATCCCCGGCGGATCCACCGAGTAGCTGACCGCGAGATCCGAGTCGTCGGCGAGCGCGCGCGTCGCCTCGGCCAACGCCTTCTTGAAAGGTTCGGCGGGATTGTCGGGTTTGGGCGCCATGTCGGGGCCTCGTGCTCCTCGGGGCCGCGCGCGAAGCTTCCAGCCCCGCGCGCTCCGGCCCTCGTTCGTGACGGGACCGCCCCCGGGGGCTCCGGGGGCGCGTCTTCAGCCGTCGCGGCCCTGCGCCTCGAGGACTTCGGCGCAGACGGCGAGATCGGCCTGCAGCAGGCCCTCGGCCGAACCGCCCCAGGCAGGGTCGGGGAAGGTCGCGAGGTAGCGCATCACCGCGTCCTGCATCAGGCGCTCGACGCGGGCCTCGACCTGCGCCTCGGTCTCGTCCGCGGTCATCTCGCGGCCGAGCAGGGCCATGACGAAGCTCTCGTAGGCGAAGTTGGCGTCGCGCCGCGCGTCGCCGCCCTCGGGCAGAGCGCTGCGCCAGATCCAGGTCGCCCCGGCGCAGCGGTCGAGCGCGGCGTCGCCGGCGGCGGCCGCGACCGGCGCGGACCAAGGGGCCGGGGGGCTTTCGGGCGCGCTCGTCGCCGAGTCGCCTTCGACGCCGGAACCGGCGAGCGCCGGTTCCGCCAGGAGAAGGGCGGCGAGGAGCGCGGGCGCGGTCCGGCTCATCCGAGGCTCACCGAGGCCGCGCTCTCCGGCAGTTCCTCGCCGAAGCAGCGCTGGTAGAACTCGGCGACGGTCTGACGTTCCAGCTCGTCGCACTTGTTGAGGAAGGTCACCCGGAACGCGAAGCCGAGATCGCCGCCGAAGATCCGCGCGTTCTCCGCCCAGGCCAGCACCGTCCGCGGGCTCATGACCGTCGAGAGATCGCCGTTCATGAAGGCCGAGCGCGTCAGGTCCGCAACCGTCACCATGCGGGAGACCTTGGTGCGCCCCTCCGGCGTGCGATAGTCGGGGTTCTTGGCCAGCACGATCTCGCACTCTGCGTCGTGCTCGAGGTAGTTGAGCGTGACCACGAGGCTCCAGCGGTCCATCTGACCTTGGTTGATCTGCTGGGTGCCGTGATAGAGGCCCGTGGTGTCGCCGAGGCCGACGGTGTTCGCCGTCGCGAAGAGCCGGAAGAACGGGTGCGGGTGGATCACCTCGTTCTGGTCCAGCAGCGTCAGCTTGCCGTCGGTCTCCAGCACCCGCTGGATCACGAACATCACGTCCGGGCGGCCGGCGTCGTATTCGTCGAAGACGATGGCGACGGGGTTGCGCAGCGCCCAAGGCAGGATGCCCTCCTGGAACTCGGTGATCTGCACGCCTTCGCGAAGCTTGATCGCATCCTTGCCGATCAGGTCGATGCGGGAGATGTGACTGTCGAGGTTGACCCGCACGCAGGGCCAGTTGAGCCGCGCGGCGACCTGCTCGATATGGGTCGACTTGCCGGTGCCGTGATAGCCTTGGATCATCACGCGTCGGTTGAACGCGAAGCCTGCGAGGATCGCCAGCGTGGTGTCCTTGTCGAAGCGGTATGTCGGATCGAAGGTCGGCACCCGGTCCGTCGCCTCGGAGAATCCCTTCACGGTCATGTCCGAGTCGATGCCGAAGGCGTCGCGAACCGAGACGTCCACGGTGGGTTCCATCGAATCGAGCAGAGTTCCGTCGGCCATATGGGTCGTCTCGCGTCAGCTGGCGCCGCCGCGGCGGCGGCGACCGGGGTTGCAGGCGTTGTGGAGCATATGGGTTCGCGTCGCAAGCCCGCCACCCCGCCGCCCCGCCCCGTCTCGCCGCCGCTTCGAGGGTCGGTCGCGGGGCGTCCGCTTCGGCGCGACCTGCGCCGGCGGTCGGACCGAGTCGAACTCGGCGGCACGAGGTCGCGAGGACGTCAGGGCGCCTCCGCGCGGCGGACCGCAGGCGCGCCCCTCGCCTCCCGTCCCGATCCGACCCGTAAACCCTGAGCTCCGTTGACCCGGCCGGCCCGGTCCTCGACGTTAACCTCCCTTAATGGAGAGGATCGTCATGACCGCCCGTGCCGTCGCCGTCATCGCCCTTCTCGTCGGACTCGTCGCCCTCGCGGAGCCCGCCGCGGCGGAGCGCGTCTCCGGTCCGGCCCGCGTCGTCGACGGCGACACGCTCGAGGTCTCTGGCCGCAAGGTGCGGCTTCTCGGGATCGACGCGCCGGAGCGCGACCAGCCCTGCGAGGACGCGGACGGGCGCGCCTACGCCTGCGGCGCGGCGGCGCACGCGGCGCTCGCCGCGCTGACCGAGGGACGGCCCGTCACCTGCGAGGGGCCGGGCGACGACCCTTGGGGCCGGCTCGTCGCCCGCTGCCGCGCCGGGGGGCGCGACCTCGGCGCGGAGCTCGTCCGCGCCGGTCGCGCTCTCGCCTACGAGCGTTTCGACGACGCCTATCTCCCCCAGCAGGCCGCCGCCAAGGCCGAGGGCCGGGGCCTCTGGGCCGGCCGCTTCGAGGCCCCCTGGGAGCACCGCGCCGGCGAACGCCAGGCCGAACGCGCCGAGGCCCTCGCCCGCGCCCCCGCCGACCCCGACTGCCGCATCAAGGGCAACCTCTCCCGCAACGGCCGCCTCTATCACCTGCCCGAATGGCGCTCCTGGACCGCGACCCGCATCGACGAGGCCAAGGGGGAACGCTGGTTCTGCTCGGAGGCCGAGGCCCTTGCCGCCGGCTGGGCGCCGGCGTTCGGAAACTGAACCGGGCGCTCCCGCGCATCGCCGCCCCCCGCGGGGGGCGCCGGCGCCTTGGGCCCGGCGGCGCGGCGGGGGCGCTCGCATCCACCGCCGCGCATCGGTGCGGGCCGATCTCTTCCGCTGCGCCGGTCCCTCTTCCAGCGTCCCGCGATCCGCGCTATGCGCCCGCCCCATGACAGACGCCCCCCTCGCGCCCCGCCGTCCACCCTTCCCCGAAAGCGCCGCGCGCCCCGTCGCTGCGGCCCTGAACCCTTCCGTCGTGTGGCGGGTCGAGGACGCGGACGCGCTCGACGCGCAATACGAGGGGCGCGCGCCGGGCTACGCCTACGCCCGCGAAGGGCATCCCAACGCGGACCGCCTCGCCGGGCAGATCGACGCGCTCGAAGGCTCGCCCGAGGCGTTCCCCGGCGGCGGTCTGATGTACGGCTCCGGCATGGCCGCCGTCGCGGCGGTGCTCCTCGGGTTGCTCAGGCCCGGCGACCGGGTGCTCGCCGCGGCGCAGCTCTACGGCCGCACGCTGCGGCTGATGACGCAGGACCTTCCGCGCCTGGGAATCCATGTCGACTGGATCGACCCCACCGACGGCGACGCCTACGCCCAGGCGATCCGTCCCGAGACGCGGATGATCTGGGTCGAGACGGTCTCCAACCCCACCCTCCGCGTCGCCGACATGGAAGCGGCGCGCGACGCCGCCCGCGCCTCCGGCGCGCGGCTCGTGGTCGACAACACCTTCACCACGCCCCGCGGCTTTCCCGCCTTCGAGTTCGGCGCGGACGTCGTGATCCACTCGGTCACCAAGATGCTCGCGGGTCACTCCGACGCGACCCTCGGCTGGGCCGCCGCGCGCGACCCGGCGGACCGCGAGGCGCTGCTCGCCGCGCAGGCCAGCTTCGGCGCCACCGCCTCGCCCTTCGACTGCTGGCTGGCGGAGCGCGGCCTCGCCACCTTCGCGCTCCGCTATGACGCGGCCGAGGCCAACGCGGCGGCCCTGGCCGACCACCTCGCGACGCTCCCGGGCGTCGAGGCGGTGATCCATCCCGGCCGCACGGACCACCCCGACCACGCCCGCGCCGCGTCGCTGCTGAAGGGCCGATGGGGCACCATGGTCAGCTTCCGCCTCGCCGGCGGGCGGGCGGCGGTGAACCGCCTCCTGCGCGCCGCGCCGCAGCTCCCCTTCGCGCCCTCGCTCGGCGACGTGCAGACGCTGCTATCGCACCCGCCGACCTCGTCGCATCGCGCCCTGACGCCGGAGGGCCGCGCCGCGCTCGGCATCACCGAGGGATTCCTGCGCGTCTCCGTCGGCATCGAGCCGATCGAAACCCTGAAGGCCGAATTCGAAGCCGCCGTCGCCGCCGCCGGCTGACGCTCCGCCCTGCGGCGCGCGCGCCGCTCGGGGAGCCTTCGGCCCCCGCTCGCGGCGCGCCGGCCCGCCTGCGGCGTCCCGAAGGGCGCCCGGGTCGGAGGTTGCGCCTCGGCCGCGGATCAGTCCCGGATGCGCCCGATGAAGCCGCGGATAGCCGCGGCGATATCCGCCGGGCTGTCCTCCTGGATGAAATGCGTGCCCTTCACCGTCACCTCCTCTAGGTTCGGCCAGGCGCGGCAGAGCTCCCGCTGCCGGCCGACGAGGATCGAGCCTGGCTCGGCGTTCACGAACAGCTTCGGCACGTCCGAACTCGCGAGCCAGGACGAATAGGCCGCCGCCACGGCGACCGTCTCCGCCGGCTCGCCCCCGATCGGGATCGCCCGGGGGAAGTCCAGCGTCGGCCGGCGTCCCTCGCCCGGCTCGGCGAAGGGGGCGCGGTAGACCGCCATCTCGGTCTCGCCGAGCCCGCGCATCACCGAGGCCGGCAGGATCCGCTCCACGAACACGTTCTTCTCCAGGATCATCGCCTCGCCGCCCTCGCCCCGAAGCGCCTGGAACACGCCGCGGGCGTTTTCGGGCCAGTTCTCCCAGTCCGGGATCGGCGCCACGATGGTCTCCATGAAGACGATCCCCGCGAGGCGCCCCGAGTTGCGCCGCGCCCAGTCGAAGCCGAGATAGCCGCCCCAGTCGTGCAGCACGAGGATCACGTCCTCGCCGATCTCCAGCGCCTCCCAGGCGGCATCCAGATGCCGGGCGTGCTCCGCGATCGAATAGCGTCCGGGACCCGGGTCGGGCAGCTTGTCCGAATCCCCCATTCCGATCAGGTCCACCGCCAGGCAGCGCCCCAGATCCTCCAGCGGCCGCATCACGTTCCGCCACAGGTAGGACGAGGTCGGGTTGCCATGCTGGAACAGGATCGTCGGCCCGGCGCCGAGTTCGGCATAGGCCATGCGCCGGCCCAGCACTTCGACATGCGACGGCGTCAGCGGCTCGGGCGAGGGGGCGTCGGTCATCGCGGCGGCTCCGGGCGACAGGATCGGGCCGACAGCCTCCGCCGCGCCGCGGCCGCGGTCAATCGCCCAGCAGGGTTTCGGCGCCATGCCGCGGGATCGCGCCGACGCTCCGGTCGAGGGACGAGGCGCCTCTTTCCGGAAC
>DATFKM010000056.1:0-5184 GCA_035268645.1 Paracoccaceae bacterium
GCGCGATGGACCGGCCCGGAGCGCGGCGGAGAGGGTGGTGGCGGAGGGACGCGGGGACATGGGGGGCGGCTCCTGCCGACGGGCTCAGAACTGGATCTGGGCGGAAAGGAACAGGCGGGCCTTGCGCTCGCCGTCGCGGCGGAGCGCCTCCATCGGCTGCGCCAGCTCCACCCCGAGAAGCGAGTTGGGCGTGGGACGCGCGCGCAGCCCGATGCCGACGGAGACCAGCTCGTCGGCGTCCGGCACGCCGATGCCGGTGTTGAGCACCCGGCCGTAGTCGAGGAAGCCGTAGGCGACGGTCTCGACGCCGTAGGGGCCGATCTCGACCGCGTCGGTCTTGCGCAGCTCCAGCGCCGCGCCGTAGCCGTGATCTCCGAGCACCTCGGAGGGATCGTAGCCGCGCCCGAACGTGGCGCCGCCGAGCTCGAACTCCTCGCCGGCGGTCAGCGGGTCCGAGGCCCACTGCCCTTCCGTGCGCACGAACAGCGAGAAGGTGCCGCCGAGCAGTTGCTCGCGCTCCAGGCCGCCGGTCAGGATCGTCGCCTGCGGATCGCCGTCCGAGCGCGAGAGCCGCGTGTCGTCCGGGTCGCTGGCGTTGAGCACGTCGAGCCCCTGCGAGATCTCGACGTTCGCGAGGACGTAGCCGGTCGCGTCGCGCGTCAGCGCGCGCGCGCCGAGGAACACGCGGCGCAGCGAATCGTCGGTGATCGTCCGGCCGGGCGTCGAGAGCTGGCTGTCCCGGGCCGAAAAGCTTGCGCGCAGCCAGACCGAGACCGGCCGCGTACGCAGCACCGGATGCTCCAGCCAGACCTCGAGCTCGGTCTCCTCGCCCTCGAGGTCGAGACGCGCCAGCTCCTCTTCCGGCGCCGAAGCCGAGTAGAGCGCCCGGCCTCCGAGGCGCGTGCCGTCCGCGCCGAGATGACGCTCGTGCTCGACCTGGACGATCCGGCGCAGGCCGAGATCGGTCCAGAACTCCTGCCCGAGGGCGTCGCCGAAGGAGTTGGTGTAGGTCAGCCGGGTGGTGTCCGCGCCGGACGACCAGCTCCGCCACTCCCCCAGCGCGCCGATCACGCCGGGGCCGAAGGCCGGCGTCTGACGATCGTCGGCGAAGAGCGCGCCGCCGAGGGCGTCGCGCTCGGCGTTGATCACGAGCGCGACCGCGCCGGGCCCGCCCTCTCCGCGGCGCGGCACGGCGGTGGCGCGCAGGATGCCGGGGATGTCGTTCAGCAGCAGCAGCACGCGTTCCAGATCGGCCAGCGTGGGGTTCTCCAGCCCCTCCAGCGGTCGCGCCATCCGCTCGAGGAGAGTGCGGACCGGGCCGATGTCGCCGCCGGGCTCCTCCAGCGTCACGGAGGTGATCCGCGCCTCGATCACGCGCAGGGTGACGCGGCCCGACGCCGGGTCGATCGCGGTCGGAAGAACCCGGGTGAAGACGTAGCCCTCGTCGCGGAAGAAGGTCTCGACCGCCTGGGCGACGCGCCCCGCCTCGGCCGGAGAGATCTCGACGCCGACGAGATCCGACCAGAGCGGCGCGAGCGCCTCCTCCTCGAAGAGCGTCGCGCCCTCGATCCTCACGGCGGAGAGGACGAAGGCCGATCCGTCCGGCGGCGTCACCACGGGGGAGGGCGGGATCCCCGATCTCGGCAGCGGCGTCCGCTCGGGATCCGGGCGCTCCGGCGCGGCGCTCTCCAACGCGCGGCCGGCCGGCTGCACCTGTCCGCCCGCCGGAACCGCGACGATCGCCGTCGCCGCGGCGGCCGCCAGCGGGCCGGCCCAGCGCGCACGTCCCATGCCTTTCATGCCCCTCGCCTCTCCGCGTCGTGCCGGCCGCGGTCCTCGCCGCGCCGGTCGGGTCGCTCTGCCCTCTTGGGGCGGTCCCCCGTCGCTTCGGGGGGGCCGCCCGGCGTCGGCGCCGCCCCGTCACGGGGGGCGCGGTCGTCTCGGCGCGTCAGACGCTGCCGGGCGCCACCTGAAGCTCGACCCGCCGCTGCGCCTCGGCCACCGGCGGCACGCCCGGCAACGGATAGGCGAAGCCGACGCCGACCGCCTCGAGCCGGGCCGCGTCCATCCCGCATTCGTCCACCAGGTGGCGCTTGACCTCCTGCGCGCGGGCCGAGGAGAGGCGGCGGTTGTAGCCCGCCCCGCCGGAGCGGTCCGCGTGTCCGATGATGCGGAAGCGCAGATCGGAGAACTCCGGCGTGGTGGTCAGCACCTCGCAGAGGTCGTTCAGCAGCGGCTCCGCGCTGGCGCGGATGAAGGCGCTGTCGGTCTCGAACGTGATCGAGAAGTCGATGCGCGCCGCATCGTCCACGGGATCGTAGTCCGGCGTGCCGGTCGCGGCGGCGGTGGCGCGGGGGGCGTCGGCCTCGGGCCGGGCCCGCGCCTCGACGCGGGTCTGCCCGGTGGCCTGCGCGCCCGCGTCGTCGCCGAGCTGGAGGCGCACGCCACGGGTCTCCCCGACGCCGCCCGGCGCCTCGACCGAACCGGCGGCCGCGGCGCGGTCGGCCTGCATCAGGATGCGGCGGTTCAGATCCGCCCGTTCGGCGGCGCTCATCTGCGCCGAGGCCGTCCCCGCGGCCATGGCGACGAGCCCCAGCGCGGCGGCTGTGATCGCGAGTGTCTTCACGGCTCCATTCCTTCGATAGATCGGTCCGTCCTCCGCCGATCCGCCCCCTCGGCGTCGCCGGCACGGCGGGCCCGCCCCGGATCGAGGGGGGCTCGCGAAAGCCTCGCCCGAGTCGCACGCCTTTCGCAACGTAAGACCGCGACGGCGCGCGCGGGTGTGACCGATCGGCCTCGCCCTGGACGACACCGTCATGAATACCGGACCGGTGCGAATCGCGCAACGATCATCGAGATTTCACGCCCGACTAACGCGTCCCGCGCTAGCGGAGGGAGAACGCGCTCCGCGGCGCCGGCCGGTCGACAGCCGGCCGGACCGGGGCGTAGGATCCTCTGCGCGGCCCTCCGGCCGCGACCGGCCCGGGAGACGAGCCATGGACTTCCTGCAGGAGACCCGGCGCATCCGCCTCGTCACCGCCCTCGGCGACGGCGCGCTGGGGCTGCGCCGGATGCGGATGACCGAGGCGCTGTCGACCCCGTTCGACATGGAGATCGAGGCGGTGGCGGACTCGCCCGACGTCGATCTCGACGCGCTGCTCGGCACCTCGCTCACCGTGGCGATGGAGACCATGCGCGACGCCGAGCCGAGGCACTTCAACGCCTTCGTCACCGAGGCGGAGATCGTGGGCGCGCGCGACCGGCGCTTCGGGCTGCGCCTGCGCGCGGCGCCGTGGCCTTGGTTCCTCGGCCTGCAGCAGGGCTGCCGGATCTTCCTGGAGCGCAGCGCGCAGGAGATCGTGGAGGAGGTGTTCGGCAACAACGGCTTCAGCGACCACGAATTCCGGCTGACGAAGAGCTACGACAAATACGAGTACTGCGTCCAGTACAACGAGACCGACCTGAACTTCGTCTCGCGCCTGCTGGAGCACGAGGGCATCCATTACTGGTTCGAGCACGACAACGGCTCGCACAAGCTGATCCTCACCGATTCCGTCAACCAGCACGATCCGGTCTCCGGCTACGAGACGCTGCTCTACGACAACGCCGGGCAGATCGGCGGGCTGACCGAGGAGGCGGTGCAGGCGTTCCGGCCGGTGCGCCGGCTGCGCCCGACCAAGGCGATGCTGCGGGACTTCAACTTCCTCGCGCCGCAGGCCGACCTGAAGGCCGAGGCGGAGATCTCCCGCTCCCACGCCATGGCGAGCGCGCGGGTCTACGAGTACCCGGGCCGCTACCTGCAGAAGACGCCGGGCGGCAAGCTCGCCGACGTCCGCCTCGAGGAGTTGCAGGCCCGCCACAGCACCGTGGAGGGCGAGGCCACGTCGCGCGGCGTCGCCGCCGGCGCGGTCTTCTCGCTCGCCGATCACCCCGTGGACGCCTGGAACGCGGAGCATCTCGTGGTCGCGGCGCGGCACGAGCTGACCGCGGCGGGCTACGATTCGGGCGGCGAGGAGTCCGAGCGCTATGCCGTGCGCTTCGAGTGCATGCCGACGACCGAGACCTTCCGCCCGGCCCGCCGCGCCCCGAAGCCGCGCATCGCCGGTCCGCAGACCGCGCGCGTCGTCGGCAAGGAGGGCGAGGAGATCGACGTCGACGAGCACGGGCGCGTGCTGCTCAGCTTCCACTGGCTGCCGGGCACGGCCTCGCGCCGGGTCCGCGTGGCGCAGGGCTGGACGGGCGCGAAGTTCGGCGCCGTCTCGCTGCCCCGCATCGGCGACGAGGTGGTGGTGGCCTTCGAGGGGGGCGACCCGGACCGGCCGCTGGTGACGGGCTCGGTCTACAACGCCGAGGCGGAGCATCCCTATCCGCTGCCGGCCAACAAGACCGTCACGACCTTCAAGACCAGCAGCTCCAAGGGCGGCGGCGGCTTCAACGAGCTGCGCTTCGAGGACAAGAAGGGCGAGGAGAACGTCTTTCTCCACGCCGAGAAGGACATGGACCTCCGCGCCAAGAACGTCGTGCGCGAATGGGTCGGCCACGACCGCCACGCCCACGTCGTCAACGACCTGTTCCTGAAGACGGACAACGAGCGCCACGAGACGGTGGGCGCCGACTCCTTCCTGACCGTGGCCGGCGCCCTGCACGAGCACGTCTCCGGCGACCGCATGAGCAAGGTGGACGGCACGGACCATCTCGAGGCCGGGACCGACCTTCTCGCCAAGATCGGCTCGGGCCTCGGCCTGAAGGTCGGCATGGACGCCGACGTCAAGGTCGGCATGAACACCGGCATCGACTCCGGCATGAACGTCCACATCAAGGGCGGCATGAACGTCGTGATCGAGGGCGGGATCAACGTCTGCCTCAAGGTCGGCGGCAGCTTCGTCAACGTCGGCCCGGCCGGCGTCGACATCGTCGGGCCGATGGTGAAGATCAATTCCGGCGGCGCCGCGGGCTCGGGCTCCGGCGCCTCGCCGGGCGCGCCGACCGCCCCCACCGACGCGACCGAGCCGAACGAGGCCAACACGCAGGAGCCCGGCGCCGCGCCGCCCGCGGCGCCGAGTTCGCCGACCGAGCCCAGCGCTTTCCAGATGCAGGCCAGCCCCAAGGCCGCGTCGCTGAAGGCCGCCCGCGACACCGGCGCCGCCTTCGCCCGCGTCTGAGCCCAGAGGAGCGTCCGAGACC
>DATFKM010000057.1:0-5738 GCA_035268645.1 Paracoccaceae bacterium
CGGACGCCGCGCCCCGAAGGAGAAGACGCATGTCGCTGGAGGACTACGAGGCCCGACGCGGCGATCGCTCGCCCGAGCCGCGGGGCGGCGAAGCGTCCGGGGACGGCCCGATCTTCGTGATCCAGAAGCACGACGCCTCCACCCTGCATTACGACTTCCGGCTGGAGGGCGACGGCGTCCTGAAGAGCTGGGCGGTGCCCAAGGGCCCCTCGACCGACCCGAGCGAGAAGCGCCTCGCCCTGCCGACGGAGGATCATCCGATCGACTACGCCGATTTCGAGGGCGTGATCCCGGAGGACGAATACGGCGCCGGCACGGTGCTGGTCTGGGACCGCGGCCCCTACGAGCACCTGACCG
Organism: Paracoccaceae bacterium; assembly: GCA_035268645.1. Lineage (GTDB taxonomy): Bacteria > Pseudomonadota > Alphaproteobacteria > Rhodobacterales > Rhodobacteraceae > Albimonas. The sequence continues at coordinate 358 of DATFKM010000057.1, forward strand.
AGGCGCGGGACGGCGGCGAGCCGCCGAGCCTCGAGGAGGCGGTCGAGACGGGGCATGTGGTGGTGCGCCTGCACGGCGAGAAGCTGACCGGCGGCTACGCCCTGCAGCGCGTCGAGGACGCGGAGGATCCCGAGGACGCGCGCTGGCTCCTCGTGAAGATGAGCGACGACGCGGCCGACGCGCGGCGCAACCCGGTCTCGACCGAGCCGCTGTCCGTCGCCTCGGGTCGCGACCTTCAGGAGGTGCGGGAGGACGAGGGCGGGGAGGACGACGCATGAGCGGGCCCGGGCCTCTCGCGGGCGAGGATCTCTCCGAGGCGCCGGAGGGACCGACCCCCGGCTTCCTCGCCCCGGCCTTGGCGACGCTGACGCACGAGCCCTTCGACGACCCGGGCTGGATCTACGAGCGCAAGCTGGACGGCGAGCGCGCCGTCGCGGTGCTGAAGGACGGGCGCGCGCATCTGCTGAGCCGCAACGAGAAGCGCCTCGACGCGACCTATCCCGAGCTGGTGGAGGCGCTGCCCGGTCGCTTCGGCGCCGACGCGGTGCTCGACGGCGAGGTGGTGACCTTCGACGGGAACGTCACCAGCTTCTCGCGCCTGCAGAAGCGGATGCAGGTGAAGGACCCGGAGCGCGCGCGAGAGACCGGCGTCGCCGTGTTCCTCTACGTCTTCGACGTGATGCACTTCGCCGGGCGCGACCTGCGCGGCCTGCCGCTCCGCCGGCGCAAGGCCGTGCTGCGCAGGGCCGGGTCCTTCGGCGGCCGCGTCCGCTTCGTCCCTCACCGCAACGAGGACGGCCTCGCCTGGCTGCGCGAGGCCTGCGGCAAGGGCTGGGAGGGGCTGATCGCCAAGCGCGCCGACGCGCCCTATCCGGACGGCCGTTCCCGCGCCTGGCTCAAGTTCAAGTGCGAGGCGGGGCAGGAGCTGGTGATCGGCGGCTACACCGCGCCCGAGGGTGAGCGCAGCCGCTTCGGCGCGCTGCTGGTCGGCCATTACGACGACGGCGACCTGATCTACGCCGGCAAGGTCGGCACCGGCTTCGACGAGGCGACGCTGGCGGACCTTCACGCCCGCATGGCCGAGCGCGAGCGTCCGTCGCCGCCCTTCGCCGATCCGCCGGACGAGGACGGGATCACCTGGGTCGAGCCGGAGCTCGTCGCCGAGATCGGCTTCACCGAGTGGACCGATGCGGGGCGCCTGCGCCATCCCCGCTACCTCGGGCTGCGGCGCGACAAGGACCCGCGCGACGTGGTGCGGGAGGATCCGTCGTGACCGAGGCGGCGGAGATCGAGGCCGGCGGCCGGCGCGTGCGCGTCTCGCGCCCGGAAAAGGCGCTCTACCCCGAGGCCGGGATCACCAAGCGCGACCTCGCCGAGTACTGGGCCGGGATCGCCGAGGTGGCGCTGCCGCACTACCGCGACCGGGCGCTGAGCGTGGAGCGCTATCCGGACGGCGTCGGGGAGAGCGGCTTCTACCAGAAGCACGTCCCCGACCACTGGCCCGACTGGATCCGCCGGGTCGAGCTGCCCAAGGAGGGCGGCACGGTGGTCCACGCCGTGGTCGAGGAGGCGGCGACGCTGGTCTATCTCGCCGATCAGGGGGCGATCACGCCGCATCTGGCGCTGGCGCGGCTCGAGGCGCCGGACCGGCCCGACCGGCTGGTGATCGACCTCGACCCCTCGGACGACGATTTCGCGAAGGTGCAGGACGCGGCGCGGGCCGCGCGCGACCTGTTCGCGGCGCTCGAGGCGCGGGCCTTCGTGCAGACCACCGGATCGCGCGGCCTGCACGTGGTGCTGCCGCTCGACCGGTCGGCGGGGTTCGAGGAAGCGCGGGACTTCGCGCACGCCTTCGCCGAGCGGCTCGCAGCCGCGGATCCGGAGCGCTTCACGACCGAACAGCGCAAGGCCGAGCGCGGCCGGCGCGTCTATCTCGACGTGCAGCGCAACGCCTACGGCCAGACGGCGGTGGCGCCCTACGCGCCCCGCGCGCGGCCGGGCGCGCCGGTGGCGACGCCGCTCGACTGGGACGAGGCGCTGGCGGCGGGGACGGGGCCGCGGGACTGGGACGTGCGCGCGATCCCCCGCCGCCTCGGCCAGAAGGCGGATCCCTGGGCGCGGATCGACCGCCACGCCGCCTCGGCGGAGACGCTGGCGCGCCGGCTCGCGGCGCTCGACTGACGGCGGGCCGCCGGTTCAGCCGGCCGCCGCCGCTTTCGCGCGCCCGTCGTCCGCGGCGGCGAACGGCTCCGGCGGCGCGTTCAGGACGTGCACGGTGCGCGTCGGGAAGGCGAACTCGACGCCCATGCGCTCGGCCAGCGCGATCACGTCGCCCACCAGCCGGTGCCGCGCGCGAAGCTGCGCGTCGTAGCCGGCGACGCGGAAGAAGGTCCAGCACTCGATCTCGATCGCGGAATCGCCGAGGGCCGAGACCGCGACGTAGACCTCGTCCGGATCGACCCCGGGCTGGGCGCGGACCGTCTCGCGCAGTTCCTCCACGAAGGCGTCGAGCGTCTCGCGCGGGGTCGAATAGGTCACGGCGATCGGCAGGTCCACGCGCCGGCGCCGCCGCACCCCCCAGTTCACCAGCGGCTGGTCGGAGAGCTGGGAGTTGGGGATGATCATCACGGTGTCGTCGAGCCGCTTGAGGCGGGTCGAGCGCAGGCCCACCGTCTCCACGATCGCGAGCGTGCCGTGCGTCTCCACCATGTCGCCGCGCTTGAACGGACGGTCGGTGAGCAGGAGCGCGCCGGCGAGCATGTTCGAGACCGTCTCGCGCGCCGCGAAGGCCACCGCCACGCCGCCGACGCCGAGGCCGGTCAGCACCCCCTCGTAGGGCAGCTCGGCGATGTCGGCCACGGCGATCAGCGCCGCCACCGCGATCAGCAGCTTGGCGACGCCGGTGGCGAGCGAGGCGACGATCTCGTCGGCGTAGCCCGGCGTCTCGGCCGCGCGGTTCGCGAACAGATCGCCGATCGTCTCGGCGAGGCGCCAGGCGAACCAGGCGCCCGCGACCACCGCGAGCACGGCGAGCACCCGGTAGATCACCTCGAAGCCCGGGCCGAGCGTGCCGAAGGCCGAGAAGGCGCGCAGCAGCAGCGTCACCACGACGAACAGCGCGACCGGGCGCGCCAGCGCCGCCGCGCGCGCCCGACGCGCCTGCGCGTCGGCGCCGATCGGCAGGCGCCCCGCCGCCGCCCGCAGCAGCCGCCCCGCGAGCCAGCCTGCGAAAAGCGCGACGAGCGTCGCGCCGAGAAGCGCGAGCCATTGCCAGTTCTCGAGGAGGACGTCGCGGCGCAGGAGCCGCGGCGCGGCCTCGCGGATCCGCTCTCGCAGCGTGAAGAACTCGGTCAGCGGCGGGCGCGGCGCGATCTCCTCGGAGGGGGGCAGGGCCTGGATCGCGGCGAAGACCTCCGGCGCCGTGCGCAGCGTGTCGGCGGTGAAGCGCCAGGGGCCGGGCGTGCCGTCGGGGCCGCGCACGCGCTCGATCGCCACCGATCCGGCGGCGTGCTCGTAATGCACGTAGGGCGTGGCCTGCCGCGGGTCGTTCGGCACCTCCTGCCAGACGACGTAGCTCACGCGGTCGAGGATCTGCTTGAGGTAGTCGGCGAGGATCGGCCCCTCCGCCGCGCGCAGATGCGCCGGAAGGAAGGAGAGGTCCAGCGTCTCGAGCGCCACCTCCTCGCCGCCGTCGGCCCAGGTGTGCGTGCCCTCGATGAAGCGGATCATCACGCCGCGCGGGGAGTCGCGCCAGGCGGCGCGCGCGCTCGCGACCGAAGGCTCGTCCATCGCCTCGAGGAACAGCGTCGTGGTGGCGGCGAGCGTCGCGGCGTCCGGCGCCACGAGGCGCCAGCCCCGGCCGATCCGGCGGAAGCGCAGCGTGGTCCGCGCGGCGCCGGCGCTCGGCCCGATCACGAAGCTCGCCTCGTCGCCGTCGACCCGTTCGGGAGCGTCGTAGCTGCGGAAGGTGGAGAGATCGACCAGCCGCCAGAGCATCAGGCGCCGGCGGTTGCGGTCGCGCGAGTCCTCGACGCCGCCCTCGAAGATGAGGCGCGCGTCGACCTGGCGCAGCGCCTCGACGTTGCCGGAGCGGATCGCGTCGTTGCCGGCGCGCAACAGGCCGCGCAGCGTGTCCCGCGGCGTCTCCGTCCCGCCATAGCCGGTCCCGGCCCCGGGCGTCGTCTCGCTGCGCTCGCCGTTCCAGTAGCCCCCCGTGCCGAAGCGCCCGGTGAAGCTGCGCCGGTCCGGCGCCAGCGCGAAGACGAACGCGCCCGAGGCCGCGCCCTCGTTCCATTCGCCGCGCAGGACGTCGCCCTCGACGCGGCCCTGAAGCACGCCGCCGCCCGGCTCGTAGCGGCCGATCACGACGTCGTCGTCCTGGGTCAGCGTCATCAGGGCGCGGCCGTCGACCCAGAAGGTGCGCCAGTCGCCGGTCCAGGACGACGCCTCCTGCGCCCGGGCCCCGGAGACGAGGAGCAGCGTCGCGGCGAGCGCGGCGAGCAGGAGCGAAGGCGGGCGCATGACGGATCCTCCGGGCCGAGGGCCCTTTTCGCGGCGTTGAATGCCGTCGCGGAAGCCGCCTGTCCAGCCTTCAGTCCCCGATCGCCTCCTCCTCGTGCGCCGCCGGTCCGCGCCGCTTGCGCACCGCGAACCAGACCGCGATCCCCAGCAGCACCGCCGTCGCCGCGTAGATGCCGACGGCGATGGGGCTCGCGAACAGGATCCCCGGATCCCCGCCCGAGATCGACAGCGCCCGGCGGTAGTTCTGCTCCATCTCCGCCCCGAGCAGCAGGCCAAGCACCACCGGCACCACCGGGATCTCGAGCTTGCGGAACAGGAAGCCCAGCACCCCGAAGCCCACCATCACGAAGAGATCGAAGGTGGAGTTGGAGATCGAGTAGACGCCGACGAAGCTGACCATCACCACCATCGGCATCAGGATCCGCATCGGCACCGCGAGGATCCGCGTGAACACCCCCACCAGCGGCAGGTTCAGCACCAGGAGCGTCACGTTCGCCACGAACAGCGCCGCGATCAGCCCCCAGACCACGTCCGGCTGCGTCTGGAACAGGAGCGGCCCCGGCTGGATGTTGAGCGAGATCAGCAGCGCCAGCAGCACCGCCGTCGTCCCCGATCCGGGCACGCCGAGCGACAGCATCGGCACCAGCGCGCCGCCCGCCGCCGCGTTGTTGCCCGCCTCGGGCGCCGCCACGCCCCGCGGATCGCCCTTGCCGAAGGTGCCCCGGTCCGACCACCGCTTCTCCAGCGTGTAGGCCATGAACGAGCCGAGCGAGGCCCCCGCCCCCGGCAGCACGCCCGAGACGAAGCCGATGCCGGAGCCGCGCAGCATCGCGCCGCCGGTCTGCCGGATCTCCGACCAC
>DATFKM010000058.1:0-3482 GCA_035268645.1 Paracoccaceae bacterium
TCCGGCCCTCGCTCGGCGACGTCTCCGGGATGCGGTGGCGGGTCTGAACGATCGTCGCCTCGGCGGTCGGCTCGGCGCCCTCCACCCCCGCGACGCGCCGGAAGAAGCGGCGGATCGAGACGGCGTCGACGGTGTCGTCCGCCCCCCGGGGTCGATCACCTTCAGCCGGTCCTCGGGCGTCGGGCACGCCGCCGTCACCTGCACCCCGCCCATGCCCCGGCATCAGGGCATCGGCATCTCGCGGCTGGCGAAGGGGACCCGGCAGCCCGGGATCGCCACCGCCTTCAGCAGCGCGCGGCGGATCATCCGCTTCGTCCGCTCGTCGAGACAGGCGAAGTCGCACTCGGGCGCCTCGGTCGTTCCGCCGCCTCCCGTCCCGCCTCGGCCTCGCGTAGGAGGCGGCGCACCGGTTCCGGCTCAGCCTGAAAGTCGACGTGGTGCGGCAGCTTTATGTGCGCGAGGAAGCGGGCCGCGTGGATGTCGTCGCAATGGCCGAGCACGAACTCCTCGTGCTGCGCCGGGGCGCCGACGTCGTCCTCGCCCCGCTCCGCCCAGCGCACCGCCCGGTCGACCAGCGCCATCGAGATCGCCTTGCGTTAGGCGTGGCCGAGGGTCGGCCCGTAGCCGCGGGCGACCTGCGGCGGTTCGGACTTCGAGCCGGCGAACCGGTCGACCGTCCCGCATTCGGTCGGCTCGATCTCGATCGTCAGGCCGAACTCGGGGATCTCCACCTCCACCGCCACGAGGCCGACGCGCGGCTCCCCCACGAAGGGGTGGTTGCGCCAGTAGCCGCGCTGCGTCGAACGGCCGAGCGAGAGCATGAAGCCCTCGTCGCCCCGCGCCGGCGCCTGAAGCCCGACCGCCCGGTTCGCGGGGAAGACCGGCGGCTCGCGCGTCAGGTCGGGCGGCGTCGGGTCCGTCTCCGGCGCCGGCTCCGGCTGCAGCGGCCCCTCCCGCCCGAGGATCTCCGCGATGCGCCGCGTCTTCGCGCCGAGCGGCGCGGCCGTCGGGGCGGCCGGCGCCTCGCCCCCGGCGGCGAGCGCGAAGTCGATCAGACGGTGCGCGCAATCGAAGGTCGGGCCCGGCACCTGCCCCCCGGCGCGTCCTCGAACGTGGCCGAGATGCGCCGGATGCAGGCCATCCGCCCCGTGTCGACGGGGCGCGAATGGGCGAAGCGCGGCAGCGTCGTGCGGTAGGCGCGCACCAGCGACACCGCCTCGATCAGGTCGCCCCGCGCCTGCTTGACGGCGAGGGCCGCGAGGTCCCGCTCAAACAGCGATTCGTCCGCCATCACCCGGTTCAGCGCCGGCGCCATCTGCTCGCGGACCTGCGCGACCGAGCGTTGCGGCGCCGCCGGATCGCCCCGCCGTTCCTCGGCGAGCCAAGGCGTGGGGCTTCCCGATCGCCCGCTCCCCCGCCCTTGACCGCCACATGCATGGTTCGGTCCTCCGCCGCGATGCGGGTGGATCGGGGCGGCGCGGCGAGGGCGTCGCCCGCGCAGAGGATCAGGTCCCGCCCCAGGGGAAAGTCCCTCCGGTTCGGCGCGTGCAGCGCCGCCACCGCGTCCCGCGCGGGGCCGAGCGGCGGCTTCGCCGTTCCCATCGACGCCCGGTCCGCCGAGCCGCAGCGCCGGTCCCTCCGTCAGCGTCGGGACGAGCGGCACCAGCGTCGCGGAGCGGTCGGGCCGGTCCGCCTCGCCCTCGGGCAGCCGCGCCGGCGCCGCCGCCTCCGGCGGGCCGAAGGCGAAGGCGGCGTCCTCAGGCGCCGCGGAGGGACACTCGCGACGGAAGCGCGGCCAGTCCTCGACCGGCTCGATCCGAAGCTCGGGCGCCAGCCGGACCGGCGTCTCCGCGTCGCACGGCGTCGGCGCCGCCGCCCCCGCGGCCGGCGGCAGCGGCGCCGGGGGCCGCGCGGCGGCGACGGCGTGAACCCGCCCCGGCCGCGCCATCGCCTCGAGCAGCGCGCGGAAGGCGCGCGCCGCCTCGGCCGGCGGATCGGCGAAGGCGCCCTCCATCGCGGCCGGATCGCCCGCCGCGGCGCTCACGATCGCCTCCGAAACGCAGGAACGATACCCGAACACCGCATCACGCCTCCCCCCGCACCAAGGTGAAGAACTCCACCTTCGTCGCCGCCGCCCGCGCCTCGGCCGCGTCCTCCGTCTCGGCCCGCAGCGGCGCGAGCACCGCCGTCTCCAGCGCCTCCGCCGCCGGCGTTCCGGCCAAGGCGTCGCAGAGCGCGACGGTGCGCGCCTTGACCGCGTCGCGAGCGGCCGTCCAGCCATGACCGACCTCGCCCGTGGCGAGGCGGAGAGTGCAGCGCGTCGTCGTCATCTCGCCGAGATTGAAGGGCTCGCCGGTTTCGCCGGCCCGGGCGTGTACCATGACGACGCCTGATTCCGGCGGTCGCAGCCAGCGCCACTCGCCGGCCTCCGCCTCCAGTCCCGCCGTCGCCCAGACGGCGTCGAGCCGCTCCGCCGGGGCTTTCGCGATCAGCGAAAGACGCTCGGCCCGCGCCGCGTCGCGGCTCCCGGTCCCGATGGGTGGACGATCCTCGGATCTGTGGAGTCTTTTCTGGCCAACTCGACAACTGGACAAGTAACTCTTTCCCTGATGCGACCCTTCTGATCAAGCCTCGGAGCCTGCCCCAGAAAGAGTTGAGCGGCTCCAGCAGGTTGTGATTCCGTCCGGTTGCCGAACGAGACGGAAGCACGAATGCCTCGGACCGAAGCGGCTCGCCGGGAGCATGACCGGCGGCGTCCGCGCTACGCAAGCGATGTGAGCGATCGGGAACGGGCGCCGATCGCGCCGTTCATACCGCCCGACCGGGCGCAGGGCCGGCCGCGCAAGACGGACCTGCGCGAGGCGGTTGACGCCCATCCTCTACATGGCCTCGACGGGCTGCCAGTGGCGCATGTCGCCCAGTGATCTGCCGCCGCCCTCGACGGTGCAGCGCCACTTCCACGACTGGCGGGACCGCGGCCTGTGGCAGGGCATCAGCGACACGCCGGTCATGGCCGCGCGCGACCTGGAGGGCCGCAAGGCCAGTCCCACCGCCGGGGTGATCGACGGCCGGTCGGTGAAGACCGCGGAGAGCGGAGGGGCGCGGCTTCGACGCCGGCAGGCGGATCAAGGGCCGCAAGCGCCACGCGATGACCGACACGCTCGGTCTGCTTGTCGGGCCGGTCGTCCATCGCGCCGGGGTGCAGGACCGCGACGGCGCCCCCGAGGTGCTGCGCTCCATCCGCGCCCGCCGGCCCTGGCTTCGCCATGTCTACGCCGACGGCGGCTGCGCCGGGCCGAAGCTGCGGGCCGCCATGCACGGCGCCGGCGAACGGAGGATCGAGGTCTTCAAACGTTCCGACGCCGCGAAGGGCTTCAAGGTCATCCCGCGCCGATGGGTCACCGAGCGGTCCTTCGCCTGGCTCGGACGATGCCCACGACTGGCCAGGGACTGCGAGCGCGACACCGCATCGGCCCGGGCAC
>DATFKM010000059.1:0-2085 GCA_035268645.1 Paracoccaceae bacterium
CGGGCTCGGCGAGGCCCACGTCCTCGGAGGCCATGCGGGTGATGCGCCGGGCGAGGTAGCGCGGATCCTCGCCCCCCTCGATCATCCGCGCCAGCCAGTAGAGCGCGGCGTCCGGATCCGAGCCGCGCACCGACTTGTGCAGCGCGGAGATCAGGTTGTAGTGCGCGTCTCCGGTCTTGTCGTACTGTGCGGCGCGGCGGGTGAGGCGGCGGGCGAGGGCCTCGGCGTCCGCCGGCTCCGGCCCGAGGGTCGACGCCTGCTCGGCGAGGTTCAGCAGCGCGCGGCCGTCGCCGTCGGCCATCGCGATCAGGGCGGCGCGCGCCTCCGGGGTCAGCGGCAGCGGCCCCTCGGCCGCCTCGGCGCGGGCCAGCAGGGTCTCGAGCGCGGCGGCGTCGAGCCGGTGGAGCACCAGGACCTGCGCGCGGGAGAGCAGCGCGGCGTTGAGCTCGAAACTCGGATTCTCGGTGGTGGCGCCGACGAGGGTGATCGCGCCCGATTCCATGTGCGGCAGGAAGCCGTCCTGCTGGGCCTTGTTGAAGCGGTGGATCTCGTCGACGAACAGCAGCGTGCCGCGACCGTTGGCGTGGCGGAGCTTGGCGGCTTCGAACACCTTCTTGAGGTCCGCGACGCCGGTGAAGATGGCGGAGATCTGCACGAAGGCGAGGTCCGTCTCGCCGGCCAGGAGCCGCGCGAGCGTGGTCTTGCCGGTGCCGGGCGGGCCCCAGAGGATCAGCGAGGGCAGCGCCCGCGCGGCCGTCATGGCGGCGAGCGGCGCCCCTTCGCCCAGCAGGTGCGGCTGGCCGACGACCTCGCCGAGCGTCGTCGGGCGCAGGCGGTCCGCGAGGGGCCGCGGGCCGGTCGGCGCCGGCGGCTCCCCCGGCCTCGGCGCGGGCGCCGGCGCCTCGCCGAAGAGATCGGCGGGCGGACTCACCGGAAGCGCAGCACGCCGCGGCGCCCGTCGCGCTCGACGACGACCTCGCCGACGCGGCCGAGCCGCCCGGCGAGACCTTCGAGCTCGGCGGAGCCGCGCACCGCGCGTCCGTTCACCGCGCGGATCAGGTCGCCCTCGCGGAAGCCGGCGCGAGCGCCCGTCGGGCCGGGGTCGAGCACCACGGCGCCCTCGGCGTGGTACGGGACGCCGAGTTGCTCGGCGAGCGCCGGATTGAGGGTCGCGACCTCGAGCCCGGCGAAGGGCCCCGGCCCGTCGAGGCGGCGCGGATCGCGGGGCGGCTCCTCCGGCGCCGGGCCTAGGCGGATCACGGCGTCGCGCCGCCCCCGTTCCGGTCGCACCCATTCGACCCGGGCCTCGGCGCCGAGGCCGAGGGCCGCCAGGCGGAAGTCGAGTTCCGCCGGGCCGGAGACCGGCGCGCCGTCGATGGCGAGCAGGACGTCGCCGCGCTGCAGCCCGGCCTCGGCGAAGGGCGAGAGGGGGTGGATCTCCGACACGATCAGCCCCTCGGGCGTCGCGAGCCCGAGGGCCTCGGCCATCGCGGCGTCGACGGGCTGGCCGCCGAGGCCGACCCAAGGGCGCGCCAGCGTGTGCCGCCCTTCGGCCGCCTGCATCGTCACCTGACGCACCAGCGCCGCCGGAATCGCGAAACCGACGCCGTTGGAGCCGCCGGAGCGCGACAGGATCGCGGTGTTCACGCCGACGAGGCGGCCGGCCATGTCCACCAGCGCGCCGCCGGAGTTGCCTGGATTGATCGCCGCGTCGGTCTGGATGTAGTAGCCGGCCGCGCCGGCCGGAGAGGTCCCCTGACGGGCGAGGGCGGAGACGATGCCCGACGTCACCGTCTGCCCGACGCCGAAGGGGTTGCCGATCGCGAGCACGAGATCGCCGACCTCGGGCGGGGGACCGGTGCGCAGCGGCAGGGCGGGCAGTCCCTCGGCGTCCTCGAGGCGGAGCACGGCGAGGTCCGAGTCGGGATCGGAAAGCAGCAGTTCGGCGTCGAATTCACGCTTGTCGGCCAGCACCACGCGGATCTCCTCGGCCCCGCCCACGACGTGGTGGTTGGAGACCACGAGCCCGTCCGAGGAGACGACGACGCCGGAGCCGAGCGCGTTCTGCACGCGCCTCCCCTCCGG
>DATFKM010000060.1:0-5493 GCA_035268645.1 Paracoccaceae bacterium
GGGTCAAGGGCTGCAACGGCGCCGAGCTGACCGCCGACGACGTCGTCTACACCTTCGCCCGCGCCAAGTCCGTCTCCGGCGCCGCGCCGATCGGCTGGTTCCTCTCCAACGTCGGCTCCATCGACGGCTTCACTCCGGCGGTGTTCGGCGACGACCCGGCGGCGAAGGAACTCGGCGACGAGGTCGTCGCGGTGGACGACCACACCGTCCGGATCCGCCAGGCCGAGCCCAACGCCCTGTTCCTGCCGGTGCTGACGATCTTCGCCCTCAACGTGTTCGACAAGGAGGGCATGGAGGCCGAGGCGACCGAGGACGACCCCTGGTCCCACGACTTCGCCAACAACCGCGGCATCGCCAGCTTCGGGCCCTACTGCGTCGAGCGCTGGACCAAGGACGACGAGATCGTCCTGACCGCGAACGAGGACTATTACCGCGGCGCGCCGGCCGTCAAACGCGTGGTGATGAAGAAGGTCCCGCAGAGCTCCAACCGCGTGGTGATCCTGCGCACCGGCCAGGCGCAGCTCGTGCAGAACCTCACGCCGCGCGAATACGACAGCCTGCGCGGGCAGGACGGGGTCACGGTCGCCGGCGTCAACGGCAACCAGAACCTCTTCGTGCACATGAACTTCGCCTCGCCGCCCTTCGACGATCCGCTGATCCGGCAGGCGGTCGCGCATTCGATTCCGACCGAAGCGATCGTCCGCGCCGGCTATTTCGGCCAGGCGACGCCCTGGAAGGGCCACGTCCCGTCGAGCTATCCGGGCTATCGCGAGGCCGAACGCCAACACCCCTACGACCCCGAGCGGGCGAAGGAACTGCTCGCCGAGGCCGGCTACCCCGGCGGCGAGGGCCTCGAGCGGTTCGAGGACGCGTTCCGTCTCGCCTACGTCGCCGAGAAGGAGACGACCCTCGGGCCCATCGTCAACGCGATCCGGACCGCGATGCGCCAGGTCGGCTTTCCGGTGTCGCTGGATCCGATCCCGCAGACCCAGTACGGCGACCGCCAGCTGGTGAAGCGCGACCTGCCCTTCGCGGTGAACGATCAGGAGCGGCCGATCGGCGTCGACGCCGGCTACGCGATCCAGCTGTTCTTCGTCTCGCCGGAGAACGGCGGCCTCAACAACATGGTCAACTACTCGTCCGAATTCGTGGATTCCACTTGGGCCGAGGCCCGGGTCGAACCCGACATGGCGCGGCGCGACGAGCTCACCGCCGCGATCCAGGCCCGCCTGATGGAGGACGTCGCCTGGGCGCCGGTGGTCGAATACAAGACCCAGTGGGCCTTCTCGGACGCGCTCCGGGGCATCTCCTGGGAGCCGGACGGCTCGGTCCGCTTCTTCGACCTGTCCTACGAGTGATCGACCCCGCGGCATATCCACGGCGCGGGCGGCCCTCGGCCGCCCCCGTTCCGCCGCGGTCCCGGGCTTCGGGACGCGGCGCCGTCCGCGCATGGCGCGGCGACGTCGCTTCCTGCCGCCCCGTCGGACCGGCTCGGGATCCGGCTTCGGGCGGCGTGGTTTCGCCGATTCCGCCGGCGCAGGTCCGCGGCGGCGGGTCGGCGTCGCTCCGGTCCGCTTGCCGGGTTGACGCTACGTCGCCTTCGACCTTGTCCGACCGCTTCGGCTTCGGTATCAAGCGGATGGGATCAGGTCTCAGAGTGACTCGCGCCCGATCCCTGCGCGACGCGCCGCGTCATGGCGCCGTTCCGACGGTCCGTCCGTTCCGCCTCGACCCGAAGGGCGGGCGTCGGATCGTCCTTGACGCCCGGGCCGCACGCGGTCCAGGGCCCCAACCGGCCGTCGTCCGCCCCCACGGCGGCGGCTGGCGTCCCGGTCCCCCAGCCGGGGCGGGGCGCGCATCCGGCGTTTTTGGATGCGCGCCCGCACTTTCTCGGGCGCTTCCCCTCCGATCACGGACCGCGCCGGCAGGGACGGGGGCCAAGGCCTCGCCGTCGAGGTCGGCCGCCGGCCATGCGCCCATGCCGTCGCCGTCGTCGCCTGCGGTCCGGGCCTCGGAAGACCGCCCTCCGGCCGGGCCCGATCGGGTGTCGAAGGCGCCGCGGCGGCCCCCGCTGCCGCACCGCCCGAACACGTCGCCCCCGCCCGACGCGCGATGCCCGTCGCCCGCCCGCGGCGCCCGGGTCGAACGGACCGGCCGCGGCGAAGCCTCCCGCTGCGGCAGGCGCGACGAAGGCGCTCCGGGCGTCGCGCAGGCATGACCGGGCGTCGCCCGGCGCCCGCCGTCGTCCCGTCGATGGGGCCTTCACCCGCCCCGCAGGCCGTCCGCCATGGCACGGTCGCACTCCCGACGCCGCCGCCCCTCGCCGACAGGCGGCCGGGGCCGCGTCGCGGCCGGCGTGGCGGCCCAAGGCTCCGCTGCGGCACGGTCGCCGTTCGGATGCCGCCGCCCCACGCCGAACGGCGTGGCGCTTCCGTGCTTCGCGTCTGCCTGGCCGCCGTTCCGATGCCGCCGCCTCCTGTCGAAGGTCGCCCGCGACCGCTCCGCGGCACGTGTCGCGCCCCTTCGCGCCTCCGCGGCGCGGTCGCCCTCCCGATCGCCCGGCCCCCCGCCGGGGCGCGGCCGCGTGCGCCCCGCAGGCAAGCTCCCGTCGATCCGCTGCAAGAGAGGCCTCTCCGCGCGACCCGCACCGTCACCGGCGCTTCGGCCGGTGAAGCGGCCCGCCCCGCGCCGCTCGACACTCGCCCGACCCTCGTGCGCCGAAGCCGGGTCGGGCCGAGCGCAGCCTCCCCGATGCGGGGGCCGTAATGCTGCGCCGCTACGTCCTTCGCCGTCTCTTCGCCGCCGCGCTGCAACTGCTGGCGCTGACCGTCGCGGTGTTCTTCCTGATCCGCCTGCTGCCCGCGGATCCCGTCAGCCGCTTCGTCGGTCTCAACGCTTCGGCCGAGGCCTACGCCCAGGCCGAGCGCAATCTCGGCCTCGACCGTCCGCTCCTCGTGCAGCTCGGCCAGTACCTCGGCGTCCTTCCCGGCGCCGGCCCCGGCCTGCTCCAAGGCGATCTCGGCACGAGCTGGGTGACCGGCTCGCCCGTCCTCGACGAGATCGCCCACACCCTGCCGCGGACGCTGGAACTCGTGACCCTCTCCTTCGTCGTCGCCTTCCTGATCGCCGCGCCCGTCGGCATGCTCGGCGCGCTGCGCCCCGGCGGCACGGCGGACCGCGGCGTCTTCGTCTATTCGCTGTTCGCCGGCTCGCAGCCGGAGTTCTGGTGGGGTCTCCTCTTCGTCTACGTCTTCTTCTTCTCCCTCGGCTGGGCCCCCGCGCCGCTCGGCGTCCTCTCGCCGATGACCTCGGCGCCCGAGCCGGTCACCGGCTTCATGCTCATCGACAGCCTCCTCGCCGGCCGCCCCGAGGTGTTCGTCGAGGCGCTGCATCACTACGCCCTGCCGGTGCTCACCCTCGTGTTCATCCTGTCCGGCCCGATCATCAAGATGGTGCGCCAGAACATGGCCCGCGCCCTCGAATCCGACTTCGTCCTCTACGCCCGCTGCGCCGGCCTTCCCGGCGGCGCCATCGCACGCGCCGCCTTCCGCGCCGCCATGGCGCCCTCGATGACCCTCATCGGCATCCTCTACGGCTTCATGCTGGGCGGCGCCGTGCTGGTCGAATCCGTGTTCTCCCTCGGCGGGCTCGGCCAGTACGCCATCCGCTCGATCCTCGCCTTCGACTACCCGGCCATCCAAGGCGTCGTGCTGGTCATCACCGCCGTCTCCCTCCTCGTCTATCTCGCGCTGGACCTGATCCACGCCGCCATCGATCCGAGAGTGAGCTACGCATGAGCCTCGGAGGCGCCGAAGCCGCCGTCGCGGCGCGTTCCACGCCGTCGCGCACGCGCCGACGGCCCGATCCCCTGTTCGCCCTCGGCGTCGCCATCGTCGCCGTCGCCGTCCTCCTCGCCCTGATCGGCCCCGAGATCGCGCCCTACGATCCCACCCAGGCGACGCTCTTCTACAACGAGCCGCCGCCTCCTCTGGCCGAGTGGCCCGGCCTCCTCCGCGCCACCCTCGCCGGAGAGCTCGCCCAGCCGCCGCACTGGTTCGGCACCGACGCCTCGGGCTTCGACGTCTTCTCCCGCGTCATCGCCGCCCCGCGCATCGACCTCGCCATCGCCCTCGCCGCCAACGTCCTCTCGCTCGGGGTCGGCGTCCTGCTCGGCCTCGTCGCGGGCTACTACACCAACTGGGCGACGGCCCTCCTGATGCGCGCCTCCGACGTCATGCAGTCCTTTCCCGTCTTCATCTCCGCCATGATCCTCGTGGCCCTCGCCGGGCGCGCCACCGGCAACATCGTGCTCGCGCTCTGCCTCCTCTACACGCCCATCTACATCCGCCTGACGCGGGCGGAGGTGCTGACCCAGCGCAAGCGCGGCTTCGTCGAGGCCGCCCGCGCCATGGGCTCGACCGAGCTGCGCTGCGCCCTCGTCCACGTCCTGCCGAACTCCCTCGCCCCGGCGCTGATCCAGTCCTCCGTCACCATCGGCTTCGCCATCCTGCTGACCGCGGGTCTCTCCTTCGTCGGCGCCGGGGTGCGGCCGCCCACGCCGGAATGGGGGCTGATGATCTCCACCGGCGCCAACCAGATCATCCTCGGCGAGTGGTGGCCCTCGGTGTTTCCGGGCATCGCCATCTCCCTGACCGTGTTCGGCTTCGCCGTGCTCGGAAACGCGCTGGAGCGCCGCTATGACGGGAACTGAGCCCGTCCTCGAGGCGCGAGCCCTCCGCGTCTCCTATCCGGGGGCGCCGGTGCTGCGCGGCCTGAACCTCGCCGTCCGGCGGCGCGAGATCGTCGGGCTCATGGGCGACGCCGCCTCCGGCAAGTCCACCGCCGCCCTCGCGCTGATGGGCCTCGCCCGCGCCCCCGGCACGATCGACGCCGGCGAGGTGCTGTTCGACGGCCGCAACCTCCTCGCGCTGCCGGAGGCGGAGCTCCGCGCCATCCGCGGCCGCGACCTCGCCATCGTCGTGCAGAACCCGCGCGCCGCGCTCAACCCGATGACCCGCGTCGGCCGCCAGATCGCCGCGGTCTGGCGGGCGCATCGCGAAGGGACCGGCGGAGAGGCCGCGGCGCGCGCCGTCGAGATGCTGCGCCGCGTCGGCATCAACGACCCCGAGCGCCGCGCCTCCGCCTTCGCGCACGAACTCTCCGGCGGCATGGCCCAGCGCGCCCTCATCGCGATGGCCCTCGCCGCCGAGCCGCGCCTGCTGATCGCCGACGAGCCGACCTCCGGCCTCGACGTCACCATCCAGGCGCAGGTGCTCGACGACCTCGCGCGCAGCGTGGCCGAGGCCGGCACCGCCGCGCTGATCGTCACCCAGGATCTCGGCGTCGTCGCCAACTACTGCGACCGGGTCGCGGTGCTGCATGACGGCCGCATCGTGGAGGACAAACCGGTGGCGGAGTTCTTCGCCGCGCCGGAGCACCCCTATTCGCGCGAGGTCCTGTCCCTCCAGCGCGAGGCGGCGCGGGGCGGCCCGG
>DATFKM010000061.1:0-4443 GCA_035268645.1 Paracoccaceae bacterium
CCTGCTCGGCGTGCCCAACCCGCGCCAGAGCCTGATCTTCGTCCACCCGTCGCCCGAGGAGCACGGCGCCGTCCATCACGGCGCGCTCGAGATCGCCTGCGGGCCGGCCGCCTTCCTGGAAGCCGCCGGCGCCCTGCCGCGCCGCGCCGCCTCGCCCGCCATCAAGGAGATGCGGGCCGAGCACGAGGCCTTCCGCGCGCCCCCCGGCAAGGCCCCCGGCGCCCTCGACCTCGCCGAATGCATGACCGCGATGCGACGGATCCTGCCCGACGACGCCATCGTCTCCAACGGCGCCGGCAACTACTCGGTCTGGCTTCACCGCTTCTTCCCGCACCGCCGCCACCGCACCCAGCTCGCCCCCACCTCGGGCTCGATGGGCTATGGCGTCCCGGCGGCGGTCGCCGCCAAGCTGGCGCATCCCGACCGTCCCGCCGTCTGCGTCGCCGGCGACGGCTGCTTCCTGATGACCGCGCAGGAACTGGCGACGGCCCACCAGTACGCCGCGCCGATCATCTCGATCGTGGTCAACAACGGCATGTACGGCACCATCCGCATGCATCAGGAGCGCAAGCACCCCGGCCGGGTCGCCGCCACGCAGCTCGAGAACCCTGACTTCGTCACGCTCGCCAAGGCCTATCGCGGCGACGGCGAGCGGGTGGAGCGCACCGAGGATTTCGCCCCCGCGCTCGAGCGCGCCCTCGCCGCCACCGGTCCCGGCGGCCGGTCCTACCTGATCGAGCTGACGGTCGACGAGGAGGCCCTGACCCCCGTCCAGACCCTCTCAGAGGCCCGCGCGCAGGGCGAGGCGTCGCTCGGCGCCCGGCCGGAACCCGCGGACGCCATCCCCCCGAAGGAGCCCGAAGCATGAGCGACGTCCGCTACGACCTCTACACCTGGGGCACGCCCAACGGCCGCAAGGTCTCGATCGCGCTGGAGGAGCTCGGCGTCGGCTACGAGGTCCACGCCGTGAACATCGGCAAGGACGAGCAGTTCGACCCCGACTTCCTGAAGCTCTCTCCGAACAACAAGATCCCGGCGATCCGCGACCGCGAGACCGGCCGGGGGATGATGGAATCGGGCGCGATCCTGCTCTACCTCGCCGAGACGCACGGCAAGCTGATGCCGCCGGACCGCTGGGCCTGCCTCGAATGGCTGATGTGGCAGATGGGCGGCCTCGGCCCGATGGCGGGGCAGGCGCACCATTTCCTCCGCTTCAACGAAGGCAAGGCCCCCTACGCCGAGGAGCGCTACTTCAACGAGACCAAGCGCCTCTACGGCGTGCTCGACAGGCGCCTCGAGGGCCGCGACTTCATCTGCGACGAATACTCCGTCGCCGACATCGCGAGCTGGCCCTGGATCAGCCGCTTCGAGTGGCAGCGCATGGACCTGAACGACTTCCCCAACGTGAAGGCCTGGTATCTGCGCATCGCCGACCGCCCGGCGGTGGAGCGCGGCTATCACGTCCCCTCCAAGGCGCAGGAGATCCCGCGCCCCTGATCCGGCCGGGGGGCGCGGGCCTTCGGGGGGATCGCCCCCCTCGACCCGCCTCGGCGCGGACCGCGCCTCGCAGTCGCCTCGCGCGACGCGCGCGAGATCGCCTCCGCCGGGCGTGCGCGCCGTCGGGGGCGTCGAGCCCCCTCGGCGCGCGTCGGCGCGCCGGCGCCGCCCGAGAGGGCGGCACGTGCCGCCCCTCCAGCCGGCGTCCGGCCGAAGCCCGTCCCTCGCATGTTCGCGGAGCCCGGACCCGAGGCATCGTCGCGATCCGGTCGAGAGGTCGACCCGAGGTGGACGACCGCGACGCATCGAACCTTGGATCACGCTCGGCGCGCGCACGCGCGGCGTCCCGAAGACGGCCTCCTGACGCTCCTCCGCCGGAGGCGTCAGTCGAACGCGCCGACCGCCTGCGCCGCCAGCATGAAGGCCCGGCCGGTGCGGCTGTCGGCCATCGTCAGCATCACCGACTCTCCGCTCGGGGAGGCCGCGGCGCGCCGCAGCAGGGCGTCGTAGCGGCGCATGAGATGCATGACCGTATCGCGGAACACCGGATCCGCCTTCAGCAGCGCCCTCGATTCCGTCACCGCCGCCTCGCTCTCCACCCCGCCGACGGCGCGCACCGCGGGCCCGCGCTCGCCCTCCGCGAAGCGGCGCCAGGCGCTGACCGGTGCGTGGCGGACCTCGAGATCCTCCATGTAGAGACCGTGCTGCGCCAGCAGCGTCAGCGCGTCCTCCGCGGCCTGCAGCAGCTCCGCCGTCGGACGGTCGCGCGTCGCCTTGGCGAGGGCCTCGAGGCCGGCTTCGAGGCCCTCGCCAAGGCGTCGCGAGGGAAGTCGAGGGCGCGGGCGGCGATCTCCCAGTCGAAGGCGGGTTCGGGCGCCTCGGTCTCGGCCGCCAGCGGCAGGGCGCCCTGCGCCGCGTCCTCGGCCGGCGCGCGCGGCGGAGAGGCGGGGATCGCGCCGCGCCCGCCACGCTCCGCCGGCGCCGCATCGGGGGCGGGCGCGACCTCCGCCTCCACGTCCTCCGCCGCGCGCGCGGCGAGGCTCGCCACGGCCGCGTCGAGCCGGCGCTGCGTCTCCCCGAGTTCGGCGATCTGGCGGGCGATCGCGCCGCGCTCGCGGTCCAGCGCGTCGCGCGCCGCGTTCGCCACGGCCCGGGACAGCTCGGCCTGTCCCGGCGCCTCGGGGGGCGTCGCGGAGGCGGCCCGCGCCGCCGCCGCGCGGAGGCCGTCGATCCTTCGTTCGAGCGTCCCGATCCGCGCCGCCAGCGCCGCCCAGCCGAGCGCGACGGCCACCGGCGCCGTCAGCGCCAGACCGGCGCCGACGCGCGGCCGGAACCCCGGCGGCGCCCACCCCTCCGGCAGCAGGCCGAGGCCCCAGCCGAGCGCCGCGCCCGCGACGAGCCAGCCCGCGCCGAGCGCGAGCGCCATGGCGAAGGCCGCGCCGACGCCGGGCCTCGGCGCGGGCTCCAGCGCGGCGTCGATCCTGCCTGCGCGCGCGCCGTCACGCCCCGTCATGTCCGGATCCTCAGCGGTAGGAGACCTCGAGCACTTCGTAGCTCTTGCCGCCGCCCGGCGTCATCACCTCGACGCTGTCGCCGGGCTCCTTGCCGATCAGCGCCCGCGCCAGCGGCGACCTGAGATTGAGCAGGCCCTTGGCGATGTCGGCCTCGCTCTCGCCGACGATCTGGTACACCTTCTCCTCGTCGGTGTCCTCGTCCACCAGCTTCACCGTCGCGCCGAACTTGATCGGGCCGGAGAGCTTGGACGGGTCGATCACCTCCGCGCGGGAGATCAGGCCCTCGAGCTCCTGGATGCGGCCCTCGATGAAGCTCTGCTTCTCGCGCGCCGCGTGATATTCGGCGTTCTCGGAAAGATCGCCGTGCTCGCGCGCCTCGGCGATGGAGCGGATCACCGCGGGCCGCTCCTTGGACTTCAGTTCCTTCAGCTCGGCGTCGAGCGCGCTGAAGCCGCGCGCGGTCAGGGGCACCTTCTCCATCCCGTCCGTCTCCCTCGGAGTGCCGGGCGCCCGCCGCCCGGGCCGGGCGACGCGCCGCAAACGCGAAGCAGCCGCGCGGTTCGGCGCGGCTGCGGCATCAGGAAAGACTAGGCGCCGCCCCGGCCGGTTGCAAGGCCGCCTCGCGGCCCGCGTCCCACCGCGTCGCGCCAGCACGGCCGGCACAACGGCAGATACCGCTCGTCGCCCCCGATCTCGACCTGCGCGCCCTCCGTCAGCGCGCGGCCTTCGGCGTCCTGGCGCACCACCATCGTCGCCTTGCGTCCGCAGGAGCAGATCGTGCGCACCTCGCGCAGGCTGTCCGCCAGCGCCAGCAGCGCGGCCGAGCCCGGAAACAGCTCCCCCCGGAAATCCACCCGCAGCCCGTAGCACATCACCGGCACGCCGAGATCGTCGGCGACCTCCGCCAGCCGCCAGACCTGCGCGGGCGTCAGGAACTGCGCCTCGTCGACCAGCACGCAGGCCAGCGGCCCCTCCGCCATCCGCGCCTCGATCCGCGCGAAGAGGTCGTCCTCCGGCCCGAAGGTCTCCGCCGGCTCGCCGATGCCGATGCGGCTCGCGATCCGCCCCGGCCCGGCGCGGTCGTCGATCCGCGCGGTCAGCAGCAACGTCGCCATCCCCCGCTCGCGGTAGTTGTGCGAGGCCTGCAGCAGGATCGTCGACTTGCCCGCGTTCATCGTCGAGTAGTGGAAATACAGCTTCGCCATGCGGCGCTTCTGCCCCGCCCCGCCCCGGGCGGCAAGCGGGACGCGTGGCGTCAGGCGCGGCGGATCAGGGTGGCGGGATCGACGCCCAGCGCCTCGGCGTCGGCCCACGCGTTGCCCATCACGGTGGTCCAGACGTCCGCCACCGCGCCGTCGTCGGCGAGCAGCCCGGCATATGCCTCGGCGCACGCGGCGACCCCCGCGTTGCCCAGCAGGCTCTGACCCTCCCA
>DATFKM010000062.1:0-6091 GCA_035268645.1 Paracoccaceae bacterium
CTGCTCTACAGCCAGAACGCCGAAAGCCTCAAGCGCGGCGCCTGAAATCCGGCCGACCCGCCCCTTGGCCGGCGCGGTGCCGCGTGGGGGCATCGAGCCCGTCACGCGGCGCCGCCGATCCGCAGGGCGGATCGGCCGGAGCCCCCGATCGGGCGGCGCGCGGGTCGGCAGGCGGCGCCGACCCTCCGCCCCGCCCCGCACGACCGCCCCGTCCCGAGGGACCCCGCATGACCCACGTCCTCGTCCTCACCGCCGCCGCGCCGTTGCCCGACGCCCTGCTGGAGGCCGCCGGAACCGCCGCCGGCGTGCGCTTCCGCCGCCTCGCGCCCGAGGCCGCGGAGGCCGAGGCGGCGTCCGCGGGGCTCGCTCCGCTGCGGGCCGCCGTCGGCCATGCGGCGGACGCCAACGCCGTGCCCTTGGTCGCGCGAGAGAAGCGCGCGCTGGTGGCGGACATGGATTCCACGATCATCGGCTGCGAATGCATCGACGAGATCGCGGCGATGGCCGGCGTCGGCCCCGCGGTCGCTGAGATCACCGAGCGCGCGATGCGGGGCGAGCTCGACTTCGAAGGCTCGCTCGAGGCCCGCGTCGCCCTGCTCGCCGGCGTCGAGGCGGACCTCCTGGAGCGCGTACGGGCCGAGCGCGTGCGGCTGAACCCCGGCGCCCGTCGCCTCGTGCGGACCATGGCCGCCCGCGGCGCCGCCACCGCCCTCGTCTCCGGCGGCTTCACCGTCTTCGCCGACCGGGTGGCCGAGGAGGCGGGCTTCGCCCTCGCGCGCGCCAACCGGCTGGAGGTCGGCGCGGACGGGCGGCTGACCGGCCGGGTGATCCCTCCGATCCTCGGGCGCGACGCCAAGCGCGAGGCGCTGCTCGCCCTCGCCGCCGAGCGCGGGCTCGACCTCGCCGAGACGCTGGCGGTCGGGGACGGCGCCAACGACCTCGCCATGGTCGAGGCCGCCGGCCTCGGCGTCGCCTACCGCGCCAAGCCGGCTCTGGCCGAGCGGGCGGACGCCTCGCTCGCCCGCTCCGACCTGTCGGCGATCCTGCATCTGCAGGGGATCCCGGCCTCGGCGTTCCTCGACTGACGGCGCCGGTGGACGGAACGTGAATCGACCGGACGGCGGGGACGTCCTATCTGACGACGAAGCGATCCCCGCGTCATCCGACGGAGTCCGACATGCATCTTCACCGCCGCCCCCGCTGGGCGCTGCCCGAGCGCGCCGCGACGCCCGAAGCGGTGTATCTCAACCGCCGCGCTCTGCTCGCCGGCCTCGGCGCCGGGGGTCTCGTCGCCGCCCTGCCCCGCCAGGCCGCCGCCGCCAACCGCGATCCGGCGACCGCGTGGACGCCGTCCCCGGACACCGCCGAGGCCTATGCCGACGCCGGCCGCGCGATCACGCCGGAGCGCATCAACACCACCTACAACAACTTCTTCGAATTCGGTTCGCACAAGGGCATCGCCCCGGCGGCCGAGGCGCTGCCCACCGACCCCTGGACGATCTCGATCGACGGCCTCGTCGCCAGGCCCTTCGAGATCGGCGTGGAGGACCTCCTCGCGAGGATGCCGATCGAGGAGCGCGTCTACCGCCACCGCTGCGTGGAGGCCTGGTCGATGGTCGTGCCCTGGATCGGCTTTCCGCTGGCCGAGCTGGTGCGTCTGGCCGAGCCGACCTCCGACGCGAAGTTCGTGCGCATGGAGACGCTGGCCGACGAGGACACCATGCCGGGCCTGCGTCAGCACTGGTATCCCTGGCCCTACACCGAGGGCGTGACGCTGGCCGAGGCGACCAACCCCCTCGCCTTCATGGTCGTCGGCGCCTACGGCAAGGTGCTGCACAAGCCGTTCGGCGCGCCGATCCGTCTGCACCTGCCTTGGAAGTACGGCTTCAAGTCGCTGAAGTCGGTGGTGCGGATCAGCTTCACGGCCGAGCGTCCCGTGGGCTTCTGGGAGGAGCTTCAGGCCTCCGAATACGGCTTCTGGGCCAACGTGAACCCGGAGGTGCCGCATCCGCGCTGGAGCCAGGCGGACGAGCGCGTGCTGGGCGAGGACGAGCGGATCCCGACGCAGCTCTTCAACGGCTACGCCGAGGAGGTCGCCGGCCTTTACGCCGACATGGACCGCTCGGGCCGCACGCTCTGGTTCTGAGGCGCGGCGCGGCGCGGACAAAAAAAGAGCCGGACGCGATCGCGCCCGGCCAAGTCCAACAGGGAGGTTGCAGCCGTCACGAAACTGCAACAGGTGTTGCATCGCTCCGGCTACAACCCACGAGATAGGCCCGCCCGCCGGCCTTAGCAAGCGCAACAAAGGTCTGAATCGCGGATGCATGGCGGACATGCAACATCGGCATGGCTCGTCCCGGTCAGCCCGAAAGCAGGCCGTCCCGCTCCAGCTCCTCCAGCACGAAATCCCGGAACACGGCCACGCGCTTGGAGCGTCTGAGCTCGGTCGGATAGACGAAGAACACCGAGGTCGGTTCGGAATGCAGGGCCTTGGCGACGTTGACGAGGCCGTCGCCGCGCCGCGTCAGGTAGTCGGGCAGAGCGCAGACGCCGAGGCCGCTGGTCGCCGCGGTGTAGAGCCCGAAATAGTTGTTCACCGTCATCCGCGCCCGATGCGCCCCCGCGTAGAACCGCGCCAGCCAGCTCTCCCCGGCCGAGACCTGGGGCGCGCCGGGGGAATGCCCGATCAACCGGTGGTGGGCCAGATCCTCCGCCGTTTCCGGGGCGCCATGCCGCTCGATGTATTCGCGGCTGGCGTAGAAGCGGATCGTGACCTGGAACAGGCGCCGGCGGATCAGGTCGGCCTGGCTCGGCTCCTTCATGCGGATCGCGACGTCTGCCTCGCGCATCGGAAGATCCAGCACCGCCTCGGTCAGGTTCAGGTCGATCGAGAGGTCCGGATACTGCGCGAACAGCCGCTCCAGCCGCGGCGTCAGCCACATGGTGCCGAAGCCGATGGTCGAGGTGATGCGCAGATCCCCGTAGACGTCGTCCTTGGCGTCCTTGATCCGCGCCGCGGCGGTGTCGAGCTGGCGGCTCATCTCCCGCGTCGCGGAAAACAGCAGCTCGCCCTGTTCGGTCAGCAGAAGGCCCCGGGCGTGACGGTGGAAGAGGGTCGCGCCGACCTCCTCCTCCAGCGCCCGGATCTGGCGCGATACGGCGGACTGGCTAAGGTGCAGCGCCTCGCCCGCATGGGTCAGACTGCCCGCGTCGGCGACGGCGTGAAACACCCTCAGCTTGTCCCAGTCCACGCTCTGTCTCCCGGTCACGCCCCGCCTGCCGCTCTCGCGGGTCGGCCGCAACAAGTGTATGATCGCCGCCGAGGAAGCAACCCGCCCGGAAGGAAGCCCGCGATGGCCGCCCGCGCCCCGACGCCCGACCAGACGACCCGCCATCGCCGCGCCGGCCCGCCCCTGCCCCTCCCGGCGGCGCTGCGCGTCGCCGCCGCGCTGATCGTCGCGGCGGTGCTGCTGGCGGGCGCCACGCCCCGCGCGGCCCGAGCGCAGGAGCCCGTGCCGGCGCTCGAGGGCGCCTATTTCGGCATCGGCTCCGCCCGCGGCATGAGCCTGTCGCTCGAGGTCGAGGAGGATCCCTCCGGCGTCTTCGTCGACTCGAACGGCGTCGAGGCGGAGATCGGCGGCGGCTGGCGCGACGGGGGGCTGGAGGCCCTGCTCAACTTCCCGGGCCGGCCGGTCTGGGCCCGGTTCGATCCGGCCCCCCTCGGCGTGGCGATGACCGTCCTCCCGCTCGACCCGGAGGGGCGGCCGATCGAGGCGCAGGCCCGGACCCTGGCCTTCCTGCGCGAAGGCACCCCGACGCCGGACCAGCCCGGCCTCTACATGGATCCCCCGAAGCGCGCCGACGGCGAGAGCGACCCGGACGTGTTCCTCGCCAGCTACCAGTTCTGGCCGCCGGAGGGGGTCTACAACGGCTTCTCGCAGATCGGCGCGCGCTACCGCACGATGATCCGCTTCTTCCCGCAGGTGCACGCCGACGTGCTCTGGAAGCTCTGCGAGGCGGAGGGTCGCGGCGCGCAGGCGCTGATCGCGGAGTCGCTGCGCGGTCAGGGCGCCGCCTGCGCCGACATCCGCGAGACCGTCTCGCGCCTGCAGGAGGGCGGACGGTTCGTCGACTGGAAGCGCGCCGTCTCCGACGCGATCGACGCGATGATGCCCGCGGTGCAGTGCGCCCGTGGCTACATCGTCAAGGAGGCGGTCTGCGGGCCGGCGTCCAAGCGGATCGCCGAGGCCGCCGTCTCGCTGGAGACCGTGGGCACCCTCCTCGCGCGCTGGCGCTGAGGCGGGCGCGGCTCAGACCGGCCCGCCCTCGCGCCGCGCCTCCGAGGCGGCCCATTCGTCGCCCCACTCGCGCATGCCGTTCAGCGTCTCGCGCAGCGCGCGCCCCTTGTCGGTCAGCGCGTACTGCATGCGGCGCGCGCCCTCGCGCACGGGGCGCTTCTGCAGGATGTCGAGATCGACCAGCCGGCGCAGCCGGTTGGACAGGATGTTGCGCGCGACGCTGAGTTCGCGCTGGAAGTCGTCGAAGCGGCTGGTCCCGGCGAAGGCCGCGCCGATGATCAGGATCATCCAGCGGTCGCCGATCTGCTCGACGGCCTGGCAGAGCGGATCGTCGAGATGATCGGCGCCGGGCGGGCGGATGGGGGTCGGGTCGGTCATGGGGCAAGCCTCGCGTTCGGATGACAGACCCTGTCCTACAGGATTGACGGCCGACTTGTCGCTAGTTCTTTACAGCTATCCCGGCTCGCCCGCCGCCGGGGCGGCCAGCGCCTCCACCGCGTCCGCCACCGCCTTCGGCCGGGCATGGTGCAGCATGTGCCCGACGCCTTCGAAGAGCGAGAGTTCGGCCTGCGGCAGCGCATCGGCCAGACCCGAGGCGTGCACCCTCGCGGGCGTGACCTCGTCGGCGCGGCCGTGCAGGATGCGCACCGGCACGTCGAGCGTCGGATAGGCCTTCGCCTGCTCGATCAGCGCGCCGTTCAGCTTCTGGATGTCCTCGGTGTTGGCCCGGAAGCTCTCGGTGCGCAGGATCAGCTCGGCCTGCAGATGATCGAGATAGCCCTCCGGCACCGACTGCGGCGCGAAGATGCGTCCCGCCGCGCTCCGCCCCCCGTCGCGCAGCGTGAAGGCCTGCAGCAGCGATGCGCCGAGGAACGCCGCCGGCCGGCTTGTGACGATCGGCGTGAAGGTCGTGTCGCCCCCCTCCCGCCAGGGCATCGTGGCGCCGGAGATCACCACCGCGCCCGCCGTCGCCCCCGGCGCCGACGCCGCCCAGGCCAGCGCCACCGCGGCGCCCCAGCTGTGACCGGCGACCACCGGGCGCGTCAGCCCCAGCCGGTCCGCCGCCTCGCGCAGGATCCGCGCCTGCACGGCGGGCTTCCAGCCCTGCGTCTCGGGCCGGTCGGTGTAGCCGAGGCCGGGCCGGTCGAAGGCGACCACCCGCATCCCGCGCTCGGCCAGCCGCGGCGCGAGATCGAAGGTCATGTCGTTGAGGTTGCCGGTGGCGCCGTGGATCAGCACCGCGCCCGGCCCGTCCTCCGGCCCCATGGCGACGTAATGGACGCGGAGTCCTTCGACCTGCACGAACTTCCCCCTCGGCGGGTTGTCCCGCTCGATCTCGCCCTCGGACGGCGTCGCCCCGACGCAGGCCGCCAGCAGCGCGCCCGTCGCCGCCAGCAGCGCGGCCGCCCAGATGATCCGTCCGAGTCTCGCGTTCATTCACGGCAGATAGGCGCCCCGCCGCAGAAGTCCCGCCCGCGCGCCTCGTGCGTCGCCGAGACGAGGCGTCACGGATAGGCCGCCCGCAGCGCCGCCAGCCAGATCGAGGCGGTGACCACCGCCGCCAGCGTCGCGATCAGCACCGTCGCGGCGGCCACGTCCTCGCCGCGACGGTACATCGCCGCGAAGAGATAGGCGTTGATCCCCGGAGGCATCGCCGCGGTCACCACGGCGGCGCGCACGAACTCGGGCGCCAGCCCGAACACCGGGCCCGCCAGCAGCCAGGCGATGCCCGGATGCACCAGCAGGGCCAGCGCCGTCACCGTGCCCGAAAGGCCCAGCCCGGCCCGCGCCGA
>DATFKM010000063.1:0-3893 GCA_035268645.1 Paracoccaceae bacterium
GCTTCCCCCGCATGGCGCGCTGGCGCGAGGACAAGCCGGCCGAGGAGGCGAACACGCTCGCCGACCTGCACGCCATGCTCGACGCCTACGGCTGACCGCCCCGCCCGGGCGCCGCCGGGGACCGCGCCGGGGCGTCCCTCCCACGCCGGAGACGCAGGCCCGCGCTCCCTGCCCGCAGCGTGGCACGCGCCGGCCGCGGATGGCCACGCTCGCCGCTGGACTTGGGCGGCGGCGGGGCCGATATAGGGGGAGATGTCGCTGCCCCCCGCCTTTCTCGACGATCTGCGCGCCCGCGTCTCGCTGGCCGACCTGGTCGGGCGGAAGGTGACGTGGGACCGCAGGAAATCGAACCAGGGCCGCGGCGACTGGTGGGCGCCCTGCCCGTTCCACCAGGAAAAGACGGCGAGCTTCCACGTCGACGAGCGCAAGGGCTATTACTACTGCTTCGGATGCCACGCGAAAGGCGACGCGATCACCTTCCTGCGCGAGGCCGAGAACCTGCCCTTCATGGAGGCCGTGGAGGAGCTCGCTGGGATGGCCGGCGTCGAGATGCCGGCCCGCGACCCGCAGGCGGCGGCGAAGGCGGAAAAGCGCGCCTCGCTGTCGGACGTGACGGAGCAGGCGGTGCAGCATTTCCGCCTCCAGCTCGCCTCAGGCCGAGCCGAGGCGGCGCGCGCCTATCTCGCCTCGCGCGGGCTCGACGAGGCGGCGCTGGCGCGCTTCGAGATCGGCTATGCGCCGCCGGGCTGGGAGGGGCTGCGCGAGGCGCTCGCGGCCAAGGGCGTCGAGGTGGAGCGGATGCTCGCCGCGGGGCTCGTGCGGCCCTCCGACAAGGGCCGCGCGCCCTACGATACCTTCCGCGACCGCATCATCTTCCCGATCCGCGACGCGCGCGGGCGCGCCATTGCCTTCGGCGGGCGGGCGATGGATCCCGGCGACAGCGCCAAGTACCTGAACTCGCCCGATACCGAGCTCTTCGACAAGTCACGAACACTCTACAATCACGGGCCGGCGCGTGCGGCCTGCGGGAAGGGCGCGCAACTGGTCGTGGCCGAGGGCTACATGGACGTGATCGCGCTGGTCTGCGCCGGGTTCGAGGGGGCGGTCGCGCCGCTCGGCACCGCCGTGACCGAGCATCAGCTCCGGATGCTGTGGAAGATGCACGACGAGCCCGTGGTGGCGCTCGACGGCGACCGCGCCGGGCTGCAGGCAGGCGAGCGGCTGATGGACCTCGCGCTGCCGCTGATGGAGGCGGGCCAGTCGTTGCGCTTCGCGATCCTGCCCGAGGGGAAGGACCCCGACGACGTGATTCGCGCGGGCGGCGCGGAGGCGATGAAGGCGGTGCTCGACGGCGCCCTGCCCATGGTGGAACTGATGTGGCGACGCGAGACCGAGGGCCGTTCGCTGGATAGCCCCGAGCGCCGGGCGGCGCTCGACCGTGCGCTGCGGGGCCGGGTGGCCCGGATCGCCGACCCGTCGATCCGCGCGCATTACGGCCACGCCCTGCGCGAGAAACGCGCCGAGCTGTTCGGCTTCGGCCGTCCGGGGGGCGAGGGCCGGGCCGGTGAAGGCGGCGGCGCCCCCCGCCGCCGCGGCTGGTATACCGGGCGCGGGCCGGGACGCCACGCGCCCCCCGCCCTGCCGACGCCGGCCACCCGCGCCCTCGCGCGTGCCGCGGAGGGCACCGCGCCCGACCATCTGCGCGAAGCGGTGATCCTGGCGACGCTGGTGGCCTGCCCCGCGCTGATCGAGGACTTCGCCCATATCCTCGAGGAGACGGAATTCACCGGCCCGGACCATGCCGCCATCGCCTCGGCGCTGCTGTTCTGCGACGTGCTGGCAGACCCCGCGGAGGTGCGCGCGGATCTCGAGGCGCGGCTGGGCTCCGGCCCTCTTGAAAGGCTGATGGCGCCGCGCCGTGTCAGCCTCTCGCCCGGAGTGCGGCGGGCCCATGACAGGGACGTCGCGCGCGCCTGCCTCGCCGGGGAGTTGGCCAAGCTCGCCGCGGCGCGCGGCGCGGCCCGGGAGGTGGCCGAGGCGATGGAGATGCTGGGGCGCGCCGACAGGGCGCCCCGACTCGACGACCCGGCCGCCGGCTACGATCCGGGGCCCGGAGACGGCGAGGAGGGCGAGCACGAGGAGGACGGCGAGGACGGACCGCCCGACGCCCTCACCTGGCGGCTCGCCGAGGCTGCGCGCGCCCGCGCGGCGGCCGACCGGACATCGGAGGGCGAGCGGGGCGACTTCGACCTCGCGCCGAACGGCCTGCCGGTCGACCGGAGAGAGAGAAGCGCCTTTGCCGATCTGCTCCGCGAGATCGGCCACGACGCGCCGGGCCCGGAGCCCGGCAGGGAGGACTGACCGCGACCGGGGCGGAGAGGCCGAATCGCCTCCCGCCGCGAGAGGAAGACGGACACACGCGCGTGACGGGTCCGCCGCTTCCGGTTGGCAAGCCATGACTTGCTGCGTAACCGAGGTGGACCCGCGCGATTCCCGCACTAATGATTCGCCGGAAACGCTTTCCGCGAATCACGCGCCCGGACAGGAGTGCTGCATGGCCGCCAAGGACGCCGACGACCGCAAGCAGGATGAGGCCGAGCCGGAGATCTCGCTCGACATGAGCCAGGCCGCGGTCAAGAAGATGATCGCGGACGCCAAGGCCCGGGGGTTCATCACCTATGACCAGCTCAACCAGGTCCTTCCCCCCGACCAGGTCAGCTCCGAGCAGATCGAGGACGTGATGTCGATGCTCTCGGAGATGGGCATCAACGTCATCGAGGAGGAAGAGGCCGAAGAGGACCAGGGCGCCACGGAGGTGGTCGAGACGTCGACCTCCAAGGAAGTCACCGTCGCGCAGTCGAGTTCCGAGACGCTCGACCGCACCGACGACCCGGTGCGGATGTATCTGCGCGAGATGGGCTCGGTCGAGCTGCTCTCCCGCGAGGGCGAGATCGCCATCGCCAAGCGCATCGAGGCCGGTCGGGGCACGATGATCTCCGGGCTCTGCGAAAGCCCGCTGACCTTCCAGGCGATCACGATCTGGCGCGACGAGCTTCTCGAAGAGAAGATCATGCTGCGCGACGTGATCGACCTCGAGACGACCTTCGGCGCCGCGATGGAGGGCGACGAGGAGGCCGAGGAGGTCGTCGACGCCGCGGGCGCCACCGCGCCGGCGGCCCCGGCCGCGGCCGCCCCTTCGGGCGCGGCGGAGGGAGAGAAGGAGGGCGCCGCGAGGCCCGATGCCGAAGCCGAAGGCGAGGAGGCCGAAGAGGAGGACGAGCAGGCGAACCTCTCGCTCGCCGCCATGGAAGCGGCGCTCAAGCCCGACGTGCTCGCCAAGCTCGACCGGATCGCCGACGACTACACGCGCCTGCGCGAGATGCAGGTGAGCCGGATCGGCGCCGCTCTGTCCGAGAAGCTGTACTTCTCGGCGCACGAGGAGCTGGAGTATCAGCGCCTGCGGTCCGAGATCGTGACCCTCGTCAACGAGCTGCATTTCCACAACAACCGCATCGAGGCGCTGGTCGACCAGCTCTACGGCATCAACCGCAGGCTGATCACGCTTGAAAGCGCGCTCGTGAAGATCGCCGACCAGTGCAAGGTCGATCGCAAGCAGTTCATCGACGAGTATCGTGGCTCGGAGCTCGATCCGGGCTGGCTGGAGCGCGTCGGGGCCCTCAAGGGCAAGGGCTGGGCGCTGTTCCTTCAGAAGCACGGCGAGAAGGTCGAGGAGATCCGCGGCGAGGTCGGCCAGATCGGCCGACATGTCGGCGTCGACATCGGCGAGTTCCGCCGCATCGTGCAGACCGTGCAGAAGGGCGAGAAGGAGGCGCGGCAGGCGAAGAAGGAGATGGTGGAGGCCAACCTGCGCCTCGTGATCTCCATCGCCAAGA
>DATFKM010000064.1:0-3325 GCA_035268645.1 Paracoccaceae bacterium
GGACGCGGCGGAGACGGTGGCGGCGTTCAAGGCTCGAGGGCTCGAGGTGCGGCTGATCTCGGGCGACGCCGAGGGGCCGGTGGCGCGAGCGGCGGAGGCCGCCGGGATCGACGCCTGGGAGGCGCGCGCGACGCCCGAGACCAAGGTGGCGCGGCTCGAGGCGCTGGCGGCGGAGGGCCGCACGGTGCTGATGGTGGGTGACGGCATCAACGACGCGCCGGCGCTCGCGGCGGCGGCGGCCTCGATCTCTCCCTCGGAGGCGGCGGACGTCTCGCGCGCCTCGGCCGGCTTCGTGCTGGCGGGCGCGGCGCTGGCGCCGGCGGTGCTGGCGCTGGACGTGGCGCGGGCCGCGAAGCGGCGGGCGCTGGAGAATTTCGGAATGGCGGCGGTCTACAACGCCGTGGCGGTGCCGGCGGCGGCGCTGGGCTTCGTGACGCCGCTGGTGGCGGCGCTGGCGATGTCCGGCTCCTCCATCGCCGTGACGCTGAACGCGCTGCGGCTCAGGGGCATGCGCCGATGACGGTGCTGATGATCACGATTCCGGTCTCGCTCCTGCTCGGCGCGATCGGGCTGGCGGCGTTCCTGTGGTCGCTGCGTTCGGGGCAGTACCGCGATCTCGAGGGCGATGCGGCGCGGATCCTGTTCTCCGACGACGACGCCCCGCCGGAGGACCGAGAGCCTCGCGGCGAGGGTCCCGGGCGCGAGGACGACGCGGACGAGGACGGCCCGCGGACCGGCTGAGCGACGTCGCCCCGGGCCGGGGCGTCATCCGAGCATCAGGTCGTCGGCGTCGATCAGGCCGGCGGCGCCCGGGATCAGCACGGTCGTCTCGGCGAAGCGGAGGAGGGCGGCGTCGCCCCGGCTCGCGACCGAGACGTCCTCGAAGGCGAGGCCGGCCGGTCGCAGGTCCAGTCGATCCTCCCCGTCCCGCCAGTCCTTGATCCGGTCGCGTCCGTCGGCGGCGTCGAACACGAAACGGTCCGCGCCGGCGCCCCCCTTCAGCACGTCGTTCGCGGCGCCGCCCTCGAGCACGTCGTCTCCGCCGCCGCCCTTGAGCCGGTCGCGTCCGCCGCCCCCGTCGAGACGGTCGCGCCAGGGGCCGCCGGCGAGCTTGTCGCGGCCGCCGCCGCCCTCGAGCGTGTCGCGGCCTGCGCCGCCCGCGATGCGGTCGCGTCCGCCGCCGCCGAGGAGCAGGTCGTGTCCGTCGCGGCCCGACAGCCGGTCGGCGCCGCCTTCGCCGCCGAGGACGTCGTCGCCCGCGCCGCCCTCGAGCCGCTGGCGACCGCGTGCGCCGGAGAGTTCCACCCCCTCGACTCCGAGCGCGCCGACGCTGCGTCCGCCGCGGATCAGGTCGAGGTCGATCGTGGTGAAGAGGTGGCGGCCGTCGACCAGGTCCAGCTTCCCGTTGGTCGGGCCGAGATGGATCTCCGCCTTGATGCGGCCGTCGACGCCCTTGCCGCGGAGCACGAGGTGGTGCTCGCCCTCGACGGTCTCGTGCGTCCAGCCGCCCGCGGGTCCCGTGCGCTCGCGGCCTTCCCCGACGAGGCGCAGGACCGCCCCTCCGCGGCCTTCGCCGGCGTCGTAGGCGCCGTCGCCGTCGCGGTCTCGGTAGACCACGCCGAGCAGCCTCGGATCGTCCGCGAAACCGTCGGCGAACTTCTGCACGACGACCTGGGGGCCGACGCGGGTGGCGGGATCGTCCTCGGCCAGCGCGGCGACGCCGAGGTCGCGGTAGACCGGACTGGCCAGTGCGACGCGGTGGCCCCGGCCGGCCTGCATGCCGTCCGCCGTGCCGCCGCCCCAGTCGACGACGAGGCCTGCATGGGCGAAGACCGCGCCCTCGGAGTAGGCGTAGACGTTCTCGGCCCAGGCGCGGGGCGCGTAGCCCTCCGCCTCGATCCGCTCCAGCACCGAAGGGCCGCCGGGCAGCTGATGGGTCTGCGCGTCGGCGTCGATCAGGGCGCGGCCGTGCCCCTCGGCCGCGCGGGCGAGCAGGCCGGACCAGGCGAGGGGCGGGGCGGGAGCGAGGGCGGCGAGTTCCGCCGCGAGCCGCGCCATGTCCACCTCGAACCAGCGAAGGGCGGCGGTGACGTCGGGGTCGTGGGCCGTCCGCGTCCCGGCGTCGCGCACGAGACGGTCGAACTCGCCCGCCGGATCCAGCCGGAAGCGGTTGGCGAGTTCGAGAAGCTCCTGCTCGACCCCGGTGGCCGCGTCCATGCCGTTCCCCCCGTGCCTCGACGCGTGCGCCCTGCGCCGCTCAGTGCCCCGCGAGGTCTGAACGGCGCGTTTCCACCCTCAGACGAGGCCCGCCGCGGCGAGGAAGCCCGCGAGGAGCAGGCCCGCGACGCGGTTGTCGCGGAACAGCGTCAGGCATACGGCGGTGTCGTCGGGATCGAAGCGGGCGAGCTGGCGCTGGAGGCGCCAGCCGAAAGCCCAGACCCCCGCCACGCCGAGCGCGAGCGCGAGCGGGCCCGAATCGGCCAGCGCCAGCGCCACCGCGCCGAGCGCGAGCAGGACGGCGGCGACGAGGAAGCCGAACAGCCAGCGCCGCGTCGCCCCGCCGAAGAGGCGTGCGGTGGACTTGATGCCCATCAGCGCGTCGTCCTCCTTGTCCTGGCAGGCGTAGATGGTGTCGTAGAACAGCGTCCAGGCCATGCCGGCGAGGTAGAGGAGGACCGGCGCGGCCGAGAGCCCGCCGGTGTGCGCCGCCCAGGTCAGCAGCACGCCCCAGTTGAAGGCGATGCCGAGGAAGATCTGCGGCCACCAGGTCACGCGCTTCATGAACGGGTAGATCGCGACGGGGCCGAGCGCGACGACGCCGAGCAGGATCGCCGCCGGCGGCAGCGTCAGCAGCAGGCCGAAGGCGAGCAGCGACTGCAGCGCCATCCAGACAAGCGCGCCCTTGACGGAGACCTGGCCGGAGGGGATGGGGCGGGAGCGCGTGCGCGCCACGCCGCCGTCGAGGTCGCGGTCGGTGACGTCGTTCCAGGTGCAGCCCGCGCCGCGCATGAGATAGGCCCCGACGATGCAGACGAGGGCGACGTGCAGGTCCGCGAGGCCCCAGCCGCCGGGGTCCGAGGCGACGGCGAGGGAGAGGCCCCAGAAGCAGGGGAGCAGCAGCAGCCACACGCCGATCGGGCGGTCGGCGCGGGAGAGGCGGAGCCAGGGGCGGGCGCGCGGCGGCGCGAGGCGGTCGACCCAGTTGCGGTCGGCGGCGTCGGCGACG
Source organism: Paracoccaceae bacterium (assembly GCA_035268645.1). GTDB lineage: Bacteria > Pseudomonadota > Alphaproteobacteria > Rhodobacterales > Rhodobacteraceae > Albimonas. The sequence continues at coordinate 3,227 of DATFKM010000064.1, forward strand.
CGCCCCGGATCGGAGGCGGGATCGGTGCGGGTCTCGGTCATGGAGGGCTTTATGGCAGATCGCGGACCGAAGATCAGGCTCTTCGTGGAGGGGCCGCTC
>DATFKM010000065.1:0-5938 GCA_035268645.1 Paracoccaceae bacterium
CGTCGCCGTCGCCGTCGCCGTCGCCGGCCTCCTCTCCGCCGAGGGTCGACGGGGGACCCTCGGCCCCGGCCACGCGCTCGGCCCGGTCGCGGGCGGCGGCCTCGATCCGCGTGGCGGCGGCGGCGCGCGCGCGGGCGAACAGCCGCTCGACCGCGTAGAGCCCGCCCGCGTAGACCGCGAGGCCGACCATCAGCGTGACGAACACGCCCGTCAGCAGCGGCGGCCCCGTGTCGAGGCCGAGCACGATTCGCACCGTCTCCTCGGCGCCTGCGGCGAGCAGATAGAGCGTCGCCGCCGGCGCCCAGAGCCGGGCGCCGAGCGCGGCGGGCCAGGTCGCCTCCGCCCGCGGGCGCCCGCGCAGGATCGCGCGGGTGACGCCGGCGCGGTTGCGCCACACGATCGTCAGCGCGAAGGCCACCGCGGCGAGGCGCAGCACAAGGGCGTTGAGGTCCACCAGCTCATCCGGCAGGCCCATCTCTCCCTGCCAGAGCAGCCAGGCCTGGCCGGAGATGGAGAAGGCGGCGAGCGTGGTCATCCAGAGATAGAGTCGGCGGGCCTGCGTGTCGGTCAGCGCCGGGATCCGGTAGTCCGAGAGATAGGGGCAGATCGCCATGCGCCAGGCGACGTCGACCAACGCGTAGAGGCTGTAGGCGGCGACGAGGATCAGCGCGGTGAGCTGGGTCGGCGCGTGATCCCCCACCAGCGCCAGGCCGAGGCCGAGCGCCACCAGCGCGTTGACCGCCGCGGCGAAGACGGTGATGGCGAGGCGCAGCGTCAGCACCGGCAGCTTGTCGGTCAGCCCCACCGGCGGCCCGCGGCGCTGGGCGCGCACCATCATCGGGCGGAACACGTAGACGGCGAGCAGCATGACCACGCCGCGGCCGATCAGGATCAGCACCGCCGTCACCAGCGCCACGCCGACGAAGTAGCCGGCCGTGCCGTCCGGGCTGCGCCGGGCGAGAGCGTCGGTCATCGTGGTCCAGCCGCCGCGCGACTCGCGCAGGATCCGCTCGATCCGCTGGCGGAAGACGCCCACGTTCTCCGTGGTGCGGCGGGCCATGGAGCCCTCGGTCTCGAAGGCCTCGAGCGCGCCGTAGGCGGCGAGCTCCGGCGGGCGGTCCCGCTCCGGCGGGGCGGCGGGCGCCTCCGGCTCGGCCGGCGCCTCGGGCCCCCCGAGGAGGCCGCGCAGGTCGATCGCCTGCGCCGACGCCGGGCCGGCGGGCGCGAGAGCCGCGACGAGCAGCGCGAGCAGGACGGCGAGGAACCCGGCGCGCGGACGGCGCGGCGCCGGGCCGGCCCGGAACGGGCGACGGCGGGGACGGCGGTGCGGCATCGCGGGTCTCCTCGGCGCGGACGTTCGGACGTCGAGAGAAGCACAGCCGCGCCCACGGCGCGAGCGCCGCGGAGACGAGCGCCGCGGAGACGAGGGCGGCGCCCACGGCGCGAGCGCCGCCGGCGGGACGGATCTGCTCCGCCGCAGGGTCGTCGCGGGGAGGGTTTCGCGCGCGCGGCGGATCGTCTAGCCTTCCGCTGGGGCCATGGCGGCCGGGCAGGGGGCGCAGCCTCCGGCGGCCAGCGGAGCGGGGCGACGATGTCGGACCAGAGCGGCGCGACCCGCGCCGAACCCTTCGGGCGGGCGGCCGCCCGGCCGGGCCCGCTCTCGGCGGCGCCGACGCCCGGCATCCGTCGGCGCGCGCTGCTCTACAGTCACGACACCTTCGGCCTCGGCCATCTGCGCCGGACCCGCGCGATCGCGCGCGCGCTCACCGTCGACGACGCCGAGGCGGCGGCGCTGATCGTCACCGGCTCGCCCATCGCCGGGCGCTTCGACTTCCCGGACCGGGTCTACCACGTCCGCCTGCCCGGGGTGGTGAAGCTCGCCGACGGGGACTACGCGACGCAGAACCTCGGCCTCGCCCTCGACGAGACGGTGGCGCTGCGCGCGGCGTTGATCGACGCGGCGGACCGCGTCTTCGGGGCGGAGCTGCTGATCGTCGACAAGGAGGCCTGGGGCTTCCGCAACGAACTCGCCGCCACGCTGGAGCAGGCGCGCGCGCGCGGCGCGCGCATCGTGCTCGGCCTTCGCGACGTGCTGGACGCGCCGGAGCCCCTGGCCCGCGAGTGGGCGCGCAAGGGCCACGCCGAGGCGATCCGGCGCTGGTTCGACGAGATCTGGGTCTACGGCGTGCCGGAGATCTGCCGGCCGTTGCAGGGGCTCGACCTCGACGCCGAGATGATGTCGCGCGTGGTCTACACGGGTTATCTTCGGCGCGAGGCGCCGGACTGGCCGGACGAGCTGGGCGAGGCCGCGCCCGAGGGACCGTTCGTGCTGGTCACGGCGGGCGGCGGCGGCGACGGCGCGCCGCTGATCGACCTCGCGCTCTCGGCCTACGAGGCGGATCCGACGCTGGGACCGCGGGCGGTGATCGTCTACGGCCCGTTCCTGCCGCAGGAGAGGCGGGCGGAGTTCGACCGCCGCGCCGCCGCCCTCGGCGACCGGGTGGAGACGCTGAGCTTCGATTCGCGGATCGAGCGGCTGCAGGCGCAGGCCGTCGGCATCGTGGCGATGGGCGGCTACAACACGTTCTGCGAGATCCTGAGCCGCGACAAGCCGGCGGTGATCGCGCCGCGCACGCATCCGCGGCTGGAGCAGTTCATCCGCGCGGAGGCGGCCGAGCGGCTCGGCCTGGTGCGGATGCTGCACCCGCCTCGCGACGGGGCGGGGCCGGAGGCGATGGCGCGCGCGATCCGCGGGCTGGCGGAGCAGCCGCCGCCCTCCGCCGCGATGCGTCCGGGGCTGCTCGACGGGCTCGAGGTGGTGGCGGCGCGCGCCCGGGCCGGGTTCGAGGCGCCGCGCGCCCGCGTCGTCGCGGCCGGCGGGGCCTGAGCGGACCGGCACGCTTGCGCCCGGGGCCGGCATCGGCGACGGGATCCGCCTCGGGACGGCCGGAAGGGAGTGCGGGCCTTGCAGGATCGCGGAACGCCGCCGCTGGCGGTGGTGCTGAAGGGATGGCCGCGGCTCTCCGAGACCTTCGTGGCGCAGGAGCTGGCGGCGCTGGAGGCGCGGGGCTTCCGCTTCGCGATCTGGTCGCTGCGCCGGCCCTACGACGATCGCACCCATCCGCTGCACGACCGGGTGGGCGCCGAGGCGCGCTACCTGCCCGAATACCTGCACGAGGAACCGCGGCGCGTCTGGCGCGGCTGGCGCGCGGCGCGGCGGCTGCCGGGCTGGGGGCGGGCGCTGGCGGCGTGGTGGCGCGACCTGAGGCGCGATCCGAGCCGCAACCGCGTGCGCCGCTTCGGCCAGGCGATGGTGCTGGCGCGGGAGCTGCCGGAGGGGACGCGCTTCGTCTACGCCCATTTCCTGCACACGCCGGTGAGCGTGACGCGCTACGCCTGCCTGATGCGCGGCCTGCCCTGGGGCTTCGCGGCGCACGCCAAGGACATCTGGACGATCCCCGACTGGGAGAAGCGCGAGAAGCTGGCCGAGGCCGCCTTCGGCGTGACCTGCACCGCCTCGGGCGCCGCGCATCTGGCGGCTTTGGCGCCGGCGCCGGGCCGGGTGGCGCTGGCCTATCACGGGCTCGACCTCTCGCGCTTTCCGCCGCCGCCGGAGCGGGGGCCGCGGGAGGGGCCGTTCGTGATGCTCTCGGTCGGGCGGCTGGTGGCGAAGAAGGGCTATGACGACCTGCTGGCCGCCCTGGCGCGGCTGCCGGCCGATTTCGACTGGCGGCTGCGGCATGTGGGGGGCGGCGATCTGGGCCGGAAGCTGAAGCGGGAGGCGGCGCGCATGGGCCTCGCCGGGCGGATCGACTGGCTCGGCAAGCGCGCGCAGGACGAGGTGATCGCCGAGATGCGGGCGGCGGACCTGTTCGTGCTGCCCTCCAAGGTCGCGGGGAACGGGGACCGGGACGGGCTGCCGAACGTGCTGATGGAGGCGGCGAGCCAGCGGCTGCCGGTGCTCTCGACCGCCGTCTCGGCGATCCCGGAGTTCGTGCGGGACGGGGCGGAGGCGCGGCTCGTGCCCCCTGGGGACCCTGACGCGCTGGCCGAGGCGATCCTGGCGCTGGCGGCGGACCCGGACGGCCGGGCGCGGATGGCGGCGGCGGCGGAGGCGCGGCTGAGGGCCGAGTTCGGCATGACGGCGGGGATCGACGTGATCGCCGCGCGGCTGGCCGAGGCGCTGGGCGAGGCGGCGCCCGCCGGGGCGGCGGCGCCGCGGGCGGCGGAATGAGCGCGCCGCGCGTCGCGTTCCACGCGCCCTTGAAGCCCCCCGACGCCGAGCGGCCCTCAGGCGACCGGCGCATCGCGCGGCTGACGCTGGCGGCGCTGGAGCGGGCGGGCTTCGCGCCGTTCCTCGCGAGCCGGCTGCGGACGCTGGACCTGAAGGGCGATCCGGCCGCGCAGGCCGCGCTGCGCGACGCGGCGGAGGCGGAGGTCTCGCGGCTGGTCGCGGCGCTGGCGGCGGATCCGCCGGCGCTCTGGTACACCTATCACTGCTATTGGAAGGCGCCGGATCTGGTCGGGCCGCGGGTGGCGCGGGCCCTGGGGATTCCCTACGCGATCTCGGAGCCGAGCGTCTCGCCGCGCCGGCGGGAGGGGCCCTGGGCCGGCTTCGCGGCGGCGGCGGAGGACGCGATCGCGGCGGCGGACCTGCTGCTCTGGTCGACGGAGCGGGACCGGCCGGCGCTGGCGGGCTTCCTTGGCGGGGAAGAGCGGATGGCGCGGCTGGCGCCGTTCCTCGATCTCGGGCCGCGTCCGGGGGCGCGGGCGGCCGGAACCGGGCCGCTCCGGCTGATCGCGGTGGGGATGATGCGGCCGGGGGACAAGGCGGAGAGCTATGCGCGCCTCGCCGCCGCCTTGGCGCGCGTGCGGGCGGACTGGCGGCTGGAGGTCGTCGGCGACGGAGCCGAGCGGGCCGCGGTGGAGGCGCTGTTCGCGCCTTTCGGGGACCGCGTGCAGTTCCGCGGCGTGCTGGAGGGCGAGGCGCTGCGGGCGGCGCTGGAGGGGGCGGAGCTCTTGGTCTGGCCCGGCGTCGGCGAGGGGATCGGGATGCTGTATCTCGAGGCGCAGGCGGCGGGGCTGGCCTGCCTCGCGGAGGATCGCCCGGGGCCGCGCGACGTCGTGCATCCCTGGCGGGCCCTGCCGGCGCCGGGGGATGCGGCGGGGTTCGCGGCGGCGATCGAGGCGGCGGCGGGCGACCGCGCGGCGTTGGCGGAGGCCGGGCGCGCGGCGCGGGCGGCGGCGGAGGCGGGACATTCGCTCGACGCCGCGGCGGCGCTGCTGCGTGACCGGCTCGGCGCGCTGATCGGGGCGACGGCGGGATGACGGAGCTGGGGCTGGTGCGGCATTTCCCGACCGACTGGAACGCGGCGGGGCGGTTGCAGGGGCGCACGGACGTCCCCCTCTCCGACGCCGCGCGGGCGGCGCTGGCCCGGCTGCGGCTGCCGGAGCGCTGGCGGGGGCTGCCGGTGGTGGCCTCGCCGCTGGCGCGGGCGCGGGAGACCGCCGAGGCGCTGGCCGAGGGGACGCCGGTGCGGATCGAGCCGCGGCTGATCGAGTTCGATTTCGGCGAGTGGGAGGGCCGCGTCGGCGCCGAGCTGATCGCCGAGGGCGCGGGCTACGGCCCGGTCGAGCGCTGGGGCGAGGAGTTCGCCGCGCCGGGGGGCGAGAGCGTCGCGGCGCTGGCGGCGCGGGTGGAGGCGGCGCTCGGCGCGATGCAGGGGCCGGCGGTGGTGGTGACGCATCGCGGCGTGATGCGCGCGGCGCTCGCCCTCGCCACGGGCTGGCGCTGGCGGGGGCCGGAGCCGTTCCGGATCAAGCGCGCGGCGGTGCATCCCGTTCGGGTCGAGGGCGGCCGGATCCTCGGCGCCGAGGCGTGGGAGCGGCTGGTTCCGCGATGATCGCCTTTCTGGTCACGCATCTGATGGGCGCGGGG
>DATFKM010000066.1:0-8770 GCA_035268645.1 Paracoccaceae bacterium
CGCCGGGCAACACCGCCGACATCCGCATGGCCGACGCGCTGCTCGCCCGCTGCGGGCCCGCGAAGCGCCTGATCGCCGACCGCGGCTACGACGCAAACGCCCTGCGCCGGACCCTTCGCGAGGCCGGAACCATCCCCGTCATCCCTGGCCGTCGGAACCGCAAGACGCCCATCCGCCACGACCAGCGCCGCTACCGCGACCGTTGGCGCGTCGAGGCCGCCTTCTGCCGGTTGAAGGACTTCCGCCGGATCGCCACCCGCTACGACAAGCTCGCGGCGAACTTCCTCTCCGCCGTCTGCATCGCCGCCATCGTCGCCTTCTGGTGCTGATTGAGTCCGCACCCTAGAGGGTCAGTTGGACACGAAACAATCCCTAACTTGACCCTATCCGGTAACCTCAAAACTCCTCCACCGCCACCACCCCCGGCGCGTCCTTGATCGCGCCCGCCACCTGCGGCGAGAGCGGCCAGTCGCCCGGCAGCCTCAGCGTCACGTCCCGGTCCATGTCCGGCGCGGTCAGCACCACGTCGACCGGGCCCTTGGCGCGCCCGCCCTGCCCGGCCCAGGCCAGGCGCGTCTTGAGGCTCTCGAAGGCGTCCGGCCCCTCGACCCAGATGCGCAGGCCCGTGGCGGCGGCGCCCGCCACCGCGCCGTCGATGCTCTGCGCCCCGCGGATGCGGATGCGAAGGTCCCCCTCCTCCACCTCCGCCTCGACCGAGAGCACCACCAGCGCGCCGGGCTCCAGCAGCGCGCGGTTCTGGTCCAGCGTGTCGGAGAAGCAGGTCGCCTCGTAGGCCGCCGTCGGGTCGGAGAGGCCGACGAAGGCGAAGCGGTTGCCGCGGGCGCTCTTCCTTTCCTGCCGGGTCACGACGACGGCGGCGACGCGGGCGACGGCGCCGCCGGCGGCCATGGCGCGGGCGGCGAGGTCCTCGTGGGTCAGGATGCGCTGGCGCTGCAGGACGCCGCGGTAGTCGTCGAGCGGATGGCCGGTGAGGTAGAAGCCGACGGCGCCGTGCTCCTCGGCCAGCCGCTCGGCCGGGAGCCAGGGCTCGGGCGAGGGCAGGCGCGGGGGCGGCAGCTCGGCCGAGCCGCCGAAGAGGGAGACCTGGGCGGAGGCCGCCTCCTCGTGGCTGGTGGCGGAGTAGGCGAGGAGGGCGTCGAGGCTCTCGAGCGCGCGGCGGCGGTTCGGCTCCAGCGCGTCGAAGGCGCCGGCGCGGGCCAGCATCTCCAGCGGGCGCTTGCCGATGCGCTTGAGCTCCACCCGGCGGGCGAGGTCGAAGAGGGTCCTGAAGGGCCCGCCCTCGTCGCGCGCGCGCTCGATCAGCTTCATCGCCTCCGGCCCGACGTTCTTGAGCGCGCCGAGGGCGTAGAGGATGCGCCCGCCGTCCCCGCCGGGCTCCACCGCGAAGAGGGCGTGGGCGCGGTTGACGCAGGGGGGCACGATCTCGATGCCGAGGCGGCGCACCTCGGCGAGGTAGAGGGCGAGCTTGTCGGTCAGGTGCAGGTCGCAGTTCATCACGGCGGCCATGAACTCGACCGGGTGGTTCGCCTTGAGCCAGGCGGTGTGGTAGCTGACGACGCCGTAGGCGGCGGCGTGGGACTTGTTGAAGCCGTAGTTGGCGAACTTCTCGAGGAGGGCGAAGACCTCCTCGGCCTTGGCCTTCGGCACGCCGTTGGCGGCGGCGCCCTCGACGAATTTCGGGCGCTCGGCGTCCATCGCCTCCTTGATCTTCTTGCCCATCGCGCGGCGCAGCATGTCGGCCCCGCCGAGGGTGTAGCCGGCCATCTTCCGGGCGATCTCCATCACCTGTTCCTGATAGACGATGATGCCCTGGGTTTCGTCGAGGATCGGATCGACCAGGGGGTGGAGGTGGTCGCGCGTCTCCCGCCCGTTCTTGACGTTGCAGTATTTCGGGATGTTCTCCATCGGGCCGGGGCGGTAGAGCGCGACCAGCGCCACGATGTCCTCGATGCAGGTCGGGCGCAGACGGCGGAGCGCGTCGCGCATGCCGGTGGATTCCACCTGGAACACCGCCGTCGTCTCGGCCGAGGCGTAGAGCGCGTAGGTGACGGGGTCGTCGAGCGGGATGGCGGCGCCGTCGATCTCGACGCCGCGGGCCTTCAACAGGTCCACGGCGTTCTGGATCACCGTGAGGGTCTTGAGCCCGAGGAAGTCGAACTTCACGAGGCCGGCCTGCTCCACCCACTTCATGTTGTACTGGGTGGCGGGCATGTCCGAGCGGGGGTCCTGGTAGAGCGGCGTCAGCTCCTGCAGGGGCCGGTCGCCGATCACGACGCCGGCGGCGTGGGTGGAGGCGTTGCGGTAGAGCCCCTCCAGCTTGGCGGCGTAGTCCAGCATCTCGGCGACGACCGGGTCGGTGTCGGCCTCGGCCTTGAGGCGGGGCTCGTCGAGGAGCGCCTTGGGGATCGAGACGGGCTTCACGCCCTCGACCGGGATCATCTTGGAGAGACGGTCGGTCTGGAAGAACGGCATCTGCAGGACGCGCCCGACGTCGCGCACGGCGGCCTTGGAGAGCAGCGCGCCGAAGGTGATGATCTGGGCGACGCGGTCGCGGCCGTATTTGCGCTGGACGTAGGCGATCACCTCCTCGCGCCGGTCCATGCAGAAGTCGATGTCGAAGTCCGGCATCGAGACACGCTCGGGGTTGAGGAAGCGCTCGAAGAGAAGGCCGTAGCGCAGCGGATCGAGGTCGGTGATCGTCAGCGCCCAGGCGACGAGGGAGCCGGCGCCGGAGCCGCGGCCGGGGCCGACGGGGATGCCCTCGGCCTTGGCCCACTTGATGAAGTCGGCGACGATCAGGAAGTAGCCGGGAAATCCCATGCCCTCGATCACCGAAAGCTCGTAGTCGAGCCGTTCGCCATAGGCCTCGGGCGTTCCGGAGAGGCCGGCGCCGGTGTCCTCGAGCTGGCGGAGGCGCATGGCGAGGCCCTCGCGGGCCTGGCGGCGCAGCTCCTCCACCTCGTCCTCGGCGAAGCGGGGCAGGATCGGGGCGCGGGTGCGCGGGCGGAAGGCGCAGCGCTTCGCGATCTCCACCGTGCTCGCCAGCGCCTCGGGCAGATCGGCGAAGCGGGCGGCCATCTCGTCCTGGCTCTTGAAACGATGCTGGTCGGTGACGCGGCGGCGCGCCTCCTGCGTGACGTAGGCGCCCGAGGCGATGCAGAGCAGGGCGTCGTGGGCGGCGTGCATCCCGGGGCGGTCGAACATCACGTCGTTGGTGGCGACGAGCGGCAGGCCGCGGGCGTGCGCCATCGCCACGAAGGCGGGCTCGGTCGCGGCCTGCGCCGGCGTGCGCGGGTCGTCGTCCGAGGGGCCGTGGCGCAGGATCTCGAGGTAGAGGCGGCCGGGGAAGGCGGCCTCGAGACGGTCGAGCAGCGCCTCGGCCCGGTCGCGGCGGTCGTCGCGGATCAGACGGCCGAGGGGGCCGTCGTCGCCCCCGGTCAGGCAGATCAGACCCTCCGAGCGCGCCTCGAGCGCTTCCGGAGAAAGGGAGGGATCCTCGCCGCCGGCCTCGAGCCACGCCTCCGACACGAGGGCCATCAGGTTGAGCCAGCCGGCCTCGGACTGCGCGATCAGCACCACCGGCGCCGGCGCGGGCGGGCGCTGGTCGGGGCGCGCCGCCTCGGCGAAGCGGAGCGACACCTGGGCGGCGGGGATCGGCTGGATCCCGGCCTTGGCGAGGGTCTCCGAGACCTCCAGCGCGGCGAAGAGGTTGCCGGTGTCGCTCACGGCGAGGGCCGGCATGGCGTGCGCCTCGGCCAGCTTCGGCAGGGCCTTCGGCTGGATCGCCCCTTCGAGGAGCGAATAGGCGGAATGCAGGCGGAGATGAAGGAATCGCGGCTGGGTCATGGCCGGAGCGTAGGTCCCGGCGGAGGGCGCCGCTAGGGGATTCGCAGCGCCGCGGCGCAGCATCTGGGGCCGGCGCCGCCGCGCGGGGGCGGGATCGAGCGTCGACCGCCGCGACCGGGCCGAGGTCTGCGACGGGATCCAGCCGCGCGCCGCGCCGTGGTGCGCCGGAATGGTCGCGGACCGCCCGGAGACGATGGCGGCCCTCGGCCGCCGAGACGAGGCGGCCCGCGGGCCGCCGGGGACGTCGCGACCATGCGACGGCACGGCGCGGCGGCCGCCCTGCACGTTGACCGCAGGACGCCGCGGCGCTAGGCCCTTCGCCAGCGCAGCACGGCACGCGGGGAGCGCGTCACTTGGCCTTCGTCCTCGACCTCGCCTGGATCTTCGCGGCGGCCTATGCGCTGAACCTCGCGGCCTATTTCGGTTTCGGCTGGATCGTGGTGCAGGTGAACCGCGCGCATCCCGAACGGCGCATCCAGCCGGCGCGGGACGGCATGAAGCGCGCGCGCGCCGAGATCCTGGAGAGCCTCCGCTCAATCGCCGTGACGGCCTTCTGCCTCGCGCTGGCGCTCTCGCTGCAGATCCACGGGCTGACGCTGTGGGAGCCCTGGGGCGGGTGGCTCGGCCTCGCCGGCGGGCTGGTGCTGCTCGCCGTGCTCTACGATGCCTGGTTCTACTGGGCGCACCGGGCCCTGCACACGCGGGCCCTCTACCGCTTCCACCACTGGCACCACCGGAGCGTCGCGCCGACGGTCTGGTCCTCGGACAGCCAGACCGTGATCGAGACGGCGATGATCCAAGGCTTCATGGTGGTCGCGGCCGTGCTGCTGCCGGTCCCTGCGCTGGCGCTGGTGATCCACCGCGTCTGGGACCACGTCAACGGCCAGCTCGGCCATGCCGGTTTCGAGCATTTCGCGGACCGCACCACGCGATTCCCGAGCCCGATGGTCTGCACAAGCTTCCACGACCAGCACCACGAGCTCTTCACCTGGAACTACGCCAACTACTTCAGCCTCTGGGACCGGCTCATGGGCACGCTGCATCCCGACTACGACCGGCGGGTCGAGGCGGCGGAGACGCGGGGCACGCCGGCGGAGTGAGCCCATGGCCGAACGGCTGGACTTCTCTGACCCGATGCAGCGGCCACGCTATGCCGGCGTCGCGACCTTCTTCCGCCTGCCGCTGTTGGAGGACTTCGAGACCGACCCGCCGGAGATCGGAGTCATCGGCGTCCCCTACGACGGCGGCGTCACCAACCGCCCCGGCGCCCGTCACGGGCCGCGTGCGGTGCGCGACGCCTCCACCCTGATCCGCCGCATCAACCAGGCGACGGGGGCGAGCCCGTTCGAGGCGGCGCGGGTCGCCGATCTCGGCGACGTGCTGATCGAGCGGCCGTTCTCGCTCGAGGAGGCGCACGGCTACGTCGAGGCGCACTACCGCCGCGTCGTCGGCGCGGGGATCCGGCCGCTGACCTGCGGCGGGGACCACTCGCTCGCGCTGCCCGTCCTCCGCGCGGTCTGCGCCGAGCGTCCCGCGGCGCTTCTCCAGATCGACGCGCACGCCGACACCGGCGACGACTATCTGGGCTCGCGCTTCCATCACGGCGCGCCGTTCAAGATCGCCGTCGACGAGGGCCTGATCGACCCGGCGCGAAGCGTGCAGATCGGCATCCGCGGCACGCTGTTCGAGCCCGGGATGTGGGCCTTCAGCGAGCGTGCGGGCATGACCCTGATGCCGATCGAGGCGGTGGAGGAGCGCGGCTGGCGGAGCGTGATGGACGAGGCGCTGGCGGTGGTCGGCGACGGGCCGGTCTACGTCTCGGTCGACATCGACAGCCTCGATCCGGCCTTCGCCCCCGGCACCGGCACGCCCGAGGCGGGCGGGCTGACCATGCGCGAGCTGCAGGGCATGATCCGCCGGATGCGGGGCCTCGAGATCGTGGGCGCGGACATGGTGGAGGTCTCTCCACCCTTCGACGTCGGCGGGATCACGGCGCTGAACGGCGCGACGGCGATGTTCGAGCTGCTCTGCGTGATGGCGGGCCGGTGAGCGCCGCGCCCGGCCGCCCTCGGCCGGCGCCGTGGGGACCGCCGGAGGTGCGATGACGGCTCAGCCGCGCGCCCGACGCGCCGCTGCGCCGAGCGCGCGGAGATCCGGCACGAAGGCAGGCGTCGCGGCCTTCCACTCGGCGTGCTCGGGCCGGGTCCGGGCGAGATGCTCGTCCAGCATCGGCGCGCCCGAGACCTTGGTGACCAGCAGCGCCACCAGCAACGCCGGCAGCGGCGCCCAGATCACGCCGGCGTCGAAGGCCACCGCCGCGACGCCGGCCCAGAACAGCATCTCGCCGCTGTAGTGCGGAAATCGCAGATGCCGGCGCAGGCCCTCCCGGCAGAGCGCGCCGGCGGGCGCGGCGGTCTTGAAGCGGTCGAGCTGGCGGTCGGCCGCGGCCTCGAGCGCGAGCCCGCCCACCGCGGCGGCGACGCCCAGCCCGGCGAGGGCGGTGGGGACCGACGTCTCCGCCAGCACGCCGGCCAGCGCACCGAGCGCGACCAGCCCCTGCAACAGCGCCTGCAGCGCGAACACCACGAAGAGGCTCTTCCACCGGAAGCCGGGATCCCAGGCGCGGCGGAGTTCCGCGTAGCGCGGATCCTCGGCCGTCTCGCGCAGTCGCCGCGCGCCGAGCGTGAGCCCGAGGCGCAGCCCCCACGTGCCGATCAGCGCGACGAGCGCCAACGCGTGCAGGCCCGTCGGCCCGCCGGCGAGCGTCCAGGCGGTCAGGACCATGACGGCGGCCCCCGGCCCCCACCAGAAATCGACGACGCTGGCGTCGCGGCGAAGCACGCTCAGCGGCCAGAGCACGGCGACGAACACGGCCGCGGCCGCGCCCCAGGACCAGGCGATGATGGAGATGTCGCTCATGCTTCGAATGCTTCCGTCTTGACGTGTGATGAACGGGGATACGCGCGCCGTCGCCAAGGCGATCACATGCGGGGCCGAACGTCGCGGGCAGGGCGCCGTCGCGAGCTCCGCGGCGCGCCGGATCGGTACAATCCTAACGATCCCGGCCCTGCCCGAATCGGTATTTCGCGTGTAGCGTGCCGATGCGGTCGGTAGGGGTTGTTGCGGACGATCCCTCCGACGACTAGAAGCGCGAAAGCGTCCGAGAGCAGGGCCGGGCAGGCTATGGATCAGGAACGAGCGCCCGCGTTACGCGGCTTCGACTCCTATGAGCTGCGGCTCGGCGACGAGCTTCGCGGACAGCGCGCCACCTTGGGCAAGTCCCTGCTGGACGTGCAGCGGGAACTGCGCATCAAGGCCAGCTACATCGATGCGATCGAGAACTGCGACGCCTCGGTGATCCCCAATCGCGGCTTCGTGCCGGGCTATGTGCGCGCCTATGCGCGGTATCTCGGCCTCGGGGCCGAGACCGTCTACGCGCGCTTCTGCGCGGAGAGCGGCTTCGTCGGCCAGACGTCGCGCGCGGCGCAGCCGGGCACGGCCCCGCGCGGCGGCTTCCGCCTCGGGGGCGGCGCGGGGCTCGGCGGCGGCGCCGGTGCGGCGGGACGGGACCCGGCGCTCTCGCGCTCGCATTTCGCCGCGCCGATCGGGCGCGCGCGGCGGGTCGGCCTCGGCGTCTCGCTCTCCGATCTCGCCTCGGTCGCGGTGCTGGCCGCGCTGATCGGCGGCCTCGGCTGGGGCGCCTGGCTGGTGGTCGAGGAGGTGCAGCGCGTCGAGTTCGCGCCCGGCAACGAGGCGCCGGAGACGGTCGCGGGCGGCCCCGGCGCCCTGCCCGGCCTCGCGCTTCAGGCGGCGCCGGCGCCTTGGCTCTCCAGCGGCCCGGAACGCGAGGCGGCGTTGGCCGAGCTGTACGCCCCGCGCGAGGCGGCCGAGCCGCCGGTGGTGCAGCTGCGCGACGGACCGATCGCCGCGATCGACCCCGCCCGCAGCGGCTTCTACGCCGAGCGCGCGACGCCGGCGACGGCCGTCGCGGCGGCTCCGCCCGCGCCGGTCGGTCCTCGCCCCGCGACGGTCGGCCCGCAGCCCGCGCAGACGACCTCGGCGTCGGTGATCCCGGCCGCCGCCGCGGCGCCGGCCGAACCGATGACGGAGCCCGCCGCACGCGGCGTCTGGCTTGAAGCGACGGCGCCGTGCTGGGTGCAGGTCAAGGACGCCTCGGGCGCGACGATCTTCGAGCGTATCATGGATGCCGGCGACCGTTGGTCGGCGCCGGACCGCGGCGCCGGGCTGGTTCTCCGCGCCGGCAACGCCGGCGGTCTGGTGGTGGAGATCGACGGGCGCGATCACGGGCCGCTCGGCCGCTCCGGCGAGGTCGTCAAGAACGTGCCCCTCGCCGCCGAGCGCGTCGTCGCCGACTGGCCCGAGGCGCCGCGCCCGCCGAGCGGCCCGCGTCCGGCGCGCGCGGAGGCGAAGCTCGAACTCGAGTGAACCGCCGGCCCGCGACCCGACCCTGTCCGTGCCGGCCCGCGCACCGCCTCCCGCGCGAGCCAACCGGGGCGGACGGTCTCGACGGGGAGGCCGCCGGCGCGCGGGACGCCTCCGACCTCGGCCGATCCGCCCTGCGGCGACGACATCCGGATCACGCGCGCGCGAGCGCGGCGGGGCGTCCTCTGGCGGTCCGGCGCCGCCGCGCCTTCATGACGACGGAGCGGGCCGCGCCGGGTTTCGCGGCCGGCTCCGACATGGTGTAAGGTCCACGAGACACTGCGGCGGCCCGGCCGCGCCACGACGGAGGAGACCGGTCATGAGCAGCGTGCGACCCTGGCGCGACATCCACCGGCGCGCGAGCCGCAAGATCCGCGTCGGCCCGGTCGAGGTGGGCGGCGACGCGCCGATCACCGTCCAGTCGATGACCAACACGCCGACCGCCGACGTCGCGGCGACG
>DATFKM010000067.1:0-4456 GCA_035268645.1 Paracoccaceae bacterium
TCCACTCGCCGGCCTTCGTCGCACCTGATGCAGATTCGTACTTGGTGGAGCCCTCCGTCGTCGAGAACGAGAACTTGATAACCTCGGAGCCGCCACCGACGGCGCCGTGAGCGTCGAATCTCAAGCCGAAATCATCGTCCCCGTTGTCGACGACCGCCTCGGTGGAGAAAACGCCGCCGTCCGTCCCGATGCGGTCGGACTTGACGCGCATGACGATCGTGAAGGCGTCGAGGCCGTTCAGTGCGGAGGGATCCATGTCCGCCTGGTAGTAGCGACCGTCGCCGTCGAAGGCGATGGCGCCATCGACCCCCTCGTCGGCCGACCAGGTGGTGCCGTCGGGAACGTCCGCGCCGAATGCGGCGTCGAACGTCGCCGCGAAGATCGGCGTCGGGCCTTCGACGAGCTGTTCGGAGGACAAGGAGGCGCCGCCGTCCGCGGTGTCCGCGGACGCTTCGAAGTCGGTGGAGGACATACGCAGGGCTCCGTACAACGCTACACAACACAGGCTCGCGACCAGCGCGCCCGAGAACACACGATTCGGTCTTACCATTTCGTAAACCTGCCTCCAAGGTGAATGTTCGGTCAATTTTTGATTTACCTTGCGTCGGCCGCCCCGCCCCGCGGAATCTTTTCTGAACAAGATGAACAGAGTTGACTCCCGTCCATCTCCCTGACCAAATAGCAAGGCAATGTCCGGATTCCGACCGATCCGGACGCGACCTCTGTGGGGGAGGCCGTCCGGCGTCGCAGCCGGGAGAATTCGGGGACGATCGGGGAGACCGCTCCATGCTGTATGGACACGCGGCCGGACGGGGGGTCCGGACCGCGCGGCGCGTCCGGCTCCTGCTGGCCGGGCTCGCCGCTCTGGTCACGCTCGCCGCCTGCGATTCCGCCGAGGAACGCAAGCAGTCGCACTATGAGAGCGGCCTCGCGCTCGTCGAGGCGGGCGAGCCCGACAAGGCGCTGCTCGAATTCACCAACGTCCTTCGGATCGACGACGAGTTCGTCCCCGCCCATGAGGCGCTCGGCCGGCTGCACGCCGACGAAGGCCGGCTCGGCAAGGCCGTCGGGCATCTCGAGATCGTGGCCGACGCCCGGCCCGAGGACCTCGAGACCCGGATCGAACTGGCCCGCATCCTCCTCCAGCTGCGCGCCGTCGAGCGCGCGCGGACGGCGAGCGACGCGGCCTTGGCGCTGGCGCCCGACAACTCCGAGGCGCGCGCCCTGAGGGCGGCCGCGGGAATGCTGCTCGGCGAGACCGACGCCGCCGTCGAGGGCGCCGAGCTCGCGCTCGAGGCCGATCCCTCTCTGAAGCTCGCGCGGCTGACCCTCGCCGCCGAACGGCTGCGCGCCGACGACCCGGAGGCCGCGCTCGCGCTGATCGACGCCGCGCCGCAGCTGCAGGCGCCGGAGGGCGACGTGGAGCTGGAGCTGGTGCGCGTCCGCGTGCTGGAGCGGATGGGCGATCGCGAAGGCCTCGGCGAGGCGCTGCGCCGCCTGGTCGAACGCCGGCCGGAGGAGGCGGGCCTGCGCACCGCGCTCGCCCGCTGGCACATGCAGGGCGATCCTCCGGATCTCGGGGGCGCCGAGGCCGAGCTGCGCGCCCTCGCCGCGCTCTCGCCGGACGATCCCGCCCCGAAGCTGCGGGTGGTCGGCTTTCTGCGCGGCACGCAGGGCGAGGCCGCCGCCCGCGCCGAACTCGAGCGCCTGATCGAGGCGGCCGGCGAGGATTCCGCCGCCCGCGCCCGCTTCGAGCGGGAACTGGCCATGTCCGAGGCCCGGGCCGGCGAGACGGAGGCCGCCGTCGCGCGCCTCGAGGCGGCGGTCGAGCGCGAGGGCGCGAGCGAGGCCGGCGACGCCGCGCGCCTGCTGCTCGCCCGACTGGTGAGCGGGCCCGACGCGCCGGAGCGCCGCGTGGCGCTGATCGAGGCGGTGCTCTCGCGCGATTCAGCCAACGTCGAGGCGCTGGCCATGCGCGCCGAGCTCGCGATCCGCGACGACCGGCCGGACGACGCGATCCAGGATCTGCGCGCGGCGCTCGAGGGCTCGCCCCGCGATCCGGCCTTGCTGGAGCTGCTGGCCCGCGCCCATGAGCGCAACGGCGACGACGCGCTCGCGGCGGAGCGCCGGGCGCTCGCGGTGCAGGCCGCCGAGTCCGCGCCCGGTCCCTCGCTGCGCTACGCGCGGCAGCTGGTGCGCGAGGGCAAGCTGCCGAGCGCCGAGTCGGTGCTGCTCGACGCGCTGCGCGCGGCCCCGCGCAACCGCCGGCTGCTGGGCGCGCTGGCCGAGGTGCGCCTGCGTCGCGAGGATTGGGACGGCGCGCGCCAGGTGACCGAGGCGCTGGCGGATCTGGAGGCGCAGACCGGCGTCACCGGCGTCGCGGACCAGCTGCGCGCCGCCTCGCTGTTCGGCGAGGGCCGGGTGGAGGAGTCCATCGGCATCCTCGAGGAGATGTGGGAGACCCGCGGCGCCGGCGTCGACATGAACGCGCTGGCCCGCGCCTACGCGCTCTCGGGCGA
This sequence comes from Paracoccaceae bacterium, assembly GCA_035268645.1. Taxonomy (GTDB): domain Bacteria; phylum Pseudomonadota; class Alphaproteobacteria; order Rhodobacterales; family Rhodobacteraceae; genus Albimonas. The sequence continues at coordinate 2,520 of DATFKM010000067.1, forward strand.
TCTCGAGGGGGCGCGCGCCTTTCTCGAGCGGATCCGCGAAGCGGAGCCGGACAATCTGGGCGCGCTCGCCCTGCTGGCGCAGGTCGAGGCGCAGGCGGGCGACGTCGAGGGGGCCGAGGCGACCCTGCGCGCCGCGCTGGAGGCGGCGCCGGAGAACCCCGCCCTGCACCGCATCCTCGCGAATTTCCTGCAGGCGACGGGCCGGCCCGAGGCCGCCGAGGCCGCGATCGAGGCGGGGCTCGCGGTCGCGCCAGGGGATCGGGCGCTGCGTCTCGAGAAGGCGATCCGGCTGGAGCTGGCCGGCGGGATCGAGCCGGCGATCGCGATCTACGAGGCGCTCTACGCCGAGAACCCGGACGACGTCCTGGTCGCAAACAACCTCGCCAGCCTGCTCTCCGACAACCGCGACGACGCCGAGAGCCTCGAGCGCGCCAAGGTGGTGGCGCGGCGCCTGCGCGGCTCCTCGAACCCGGCCTTCCTCGACACCTACGGCTGGACGCTGCATCTCGCCGGCGACAGCGCACAGGCGGTCGCGGTGCTGCGCGAGACGGCGCCGGCGCTCGCCGGCAACGCCACCGCCCAGTACCATCTCGGCATGGCCTACGCGGCGATCGACCAGGCCGATCCGGCGATCGAGCAGCTGCGCCGCGCGCTGGAACTGGCCGACGGCGGCGCCCCCTTCCCCCAGCGCGCCGAGGCGGCGGCCGAACTCGCCCGCCTCGAGGCCGCGGCGCGGGAGGTCGAGACCGAAACGGACCGCGACGGATGAGCTTCGGCGACGATACCGACGACCGCCCCGGCGGGGGGATGAACCTGGACCTGCGCTACTGGTTCTGGCTCTTCCGCCGCCGGTTCTGGCTGTTCGCCCTCGTCGCCGTCACGCTGTCGGCGGCGGGCCTCGCGGTGGCCTTCGTCCTGCCGCCCACCTACGAGGCGCGGGCGCGGTTGCTGGTGGAGAGCCAGCAGATTCCCAGCGATCTCGTGCGCTCCACGGTCAACGCCTCGGCGATCGAGCAGATCGAGGTCATCAAGCAGCGCCTGCTCACCCGCGATACGCTTCTCGAACTCGCCGCGCGGCATGCCGTGTTCTCCGACGCAGACCGGATGACGCCCACCCAGCGCGCCGACGCGATGCGGCGGGCCATCGACTTCGACCAGCGCGTGCTGGGCGGGCGGCGCAGCGACACGGTCTCCACCGCCTTCTCGATCTCCTTCCGTTCCGAGCGCCCGGCCACCGCCGCCGGCGTGGTCAACGACCTCGACACGCGGGTCCTGCGTCAGAGCGCAGAGCTGCGCCGGAACCGGGCGGAGACGACCGCCGACTACTTCCGGCAGGAGGTCGAACGCCTTTCGAGCGAGCTTACCGAGATCGAAGGGCGCATCGTCGCCTTCCAAGAGGAGCACAAGAGCGCCCTGCCCGACAGCCTCGCCTACCGACGCAGCCAGCTCGACTCCGTCCAGCAGCGGCTGCAGGCGCTCGAGATGGAGCGGATCGAGCTCAAGCAGGAGCGCGAGATCCTGCGCTCGGCCATCGGCGAGGGCGTCGTCCGGCCTTCCGTCGTGGGCGAGACCCAGCGCGAGCTGGCCGAGCTGCGGCGCATGATGATCCGACGCAGCGCCATCCTGACCGAGGATCACCCGGAGATCCGCTCCCTGCAGCGGCGCATCGCGGCGATGGAGCGCATCGCCGAAGCGGAGGCGGTGGTGGCCGAGTCCGCCCGCGCCTCCGGCGAGACCGGGCCCGCGGAGGCGGTCGATCCGGCGATGCGCGAGCTGCGCCGCCAACTCGCCGTGGTCGAGGCGCGGCTGGAGTTCGGCGCCGAGGTCGTCGCCGATCTCGAGGCAGAGCGCGACCGGCTCGCACGATCGCTCGAGGAGACGCCCAACGTCCAGATGGAGCTCGGCGTCCTGACCCGCACCTACCGGACGCTGGAGGC
>DATFKM010000068.1:0-3426 GCA_035268645.1 Paracoccaceae bacterium
GCGGTGGCCGGTGAGGCGGTAGGCCTTGGAGAAGGAGTAGAGGTGGATCAGGTGGTCGCGCCAGTCGGGGCGGGCGAAGAGGGCGTGGGGGCGGGCGGCGCGGCTGTCGAAGTCGCGGTAGGTCTCGTCGAGGACGAGGACGGCGCCCTTCTCGCGCGCGAGCTCGGCGAAGGCGTGGACCAGCGCGGGCGGGTATTCGGCGCCGGTGGGGTTGTTGGGAGTGACGAGGACGACTGCCTTGACCCTCGCGTCCCAGAGGCGGGCGGCTTCGGCGGGGTCGGGCATGAGGCCCGCGCCGCAGGGGAGGGGCCGGGCCTCCACCCCCGTCATGTCGAGCCACATCTTGTGGTTGAAGTACCACGGCGTCGGCACCAGCACCGCGTCGCCGGGGCCGGCGAGCGTGGCGAGGGCGGCGCAGAACGCCTCGTTGCAGCCGGCGGTGACGGCGACGTCCTCGGGCGCGATCGGGGCGGCGTAGGCGGCGGACCAGTCCTCGGCGATCCGATGCCGAAGGGCCGGGTCGCCGAGGACCGGCCCGTAGCCGTGCGCCTTCGGGTCGTTCAGGAGCGCGTCGGCCATCGCCTCGCGGAGCTCGGCCGGGGGCGGGTCCGCCGGGGCCGCCTGGCTGAGGTCGAGAAGCGGGCGCTCGGCCGGGAAAGCGCGGCCGGCGAGCCAGGCGCGCGCCTCCATGACAGGGGGCGCGAGAGCCTCGGCGAGGGCGGGGGCGACGGGGCCCTTGGGGACGGCGGCCGGCATCGCGCGACGATAGCGGCGCGGGGGACGGCGTGGAAGGGGGGGCGGGCTGGCCGTCGGTCGCCCCGAGCGCCGCCTTCGGCGGCGCCGGCCCGCCCGCCAGCCTGCGCCCGTCTCCTTTGGGAAGGGTCCGCCGGCGTGCTCCTTGCGGTCAGGCGCCCTTGCCGCGGAAAAGGGCCCGGCGTCGAGGCGGGCCCCGGCCCCGCGCGCAACGGCGAAGCGGTGCGCCCGCGGCGCCGTGACGGGTCCGAAGGACCCCCACGGCGCCGCCCGGCCCAACCTCGCGGCGTCTCCCGCAAGGGAGACGTCGGCGGGGCGGGAGCCCTGCGGGCGGCGCGGGCCGCGCTTGACGCTCCGGCGAGGCGCGGCTACGCGGCGGCCATGGCCGAACCTCCGCTGCTCACGCTGACCGACGTCGCCCTCGGCTTCGGGGGGGAGCCCCTGTTCCGGGGGCTTTCGCTCTCGGTCATGCCCGGGGACCGGGTGGCGCTGGTGGGGCGCAACGGCTCGGGCAAGTCCACGCTGATGAAGGTGATGGCGGGCGATCTGGAGCCCGACGCCGGGGAGCGCTTCGTGAAGCCGGGTTCGCACGTCGCGCGGCTGGCGCAGGATCCGGACTTCGCCGGCTTCGCCACGCTCGGCGACTTCGCGGCCGCCGATCTCGAGGCGAGCGAGCGCTGGCGGGCCGAGGCGGCGATGGACGGGCTCAAGGTTCCCGCGGGCGCCGATCCGTCCGAGGCGAGCGGCGGCGAGCGGCGGCGTGCGGCGCTGGCGCGGGTGCTGGCCTCGGACGCGGAGCTGCTGCTGCTGGACGAGCCGACGAACCATCTCGACATCGAGGCGGTCGGCTGGCTCGAGCGGCACGTCGCCTCGCTTCGCGCCGCCGTGGTGATCGTGAGCCACGACCGGGCGTTCCTGCGGGCGCTGACGCGGGCGATGATCTGGGTCGACCGGGGCGCGGCGCGGCGGCTCGAGGAGGGGTTCGCGAAGTTCGAGGACTGGCGAGACAAGGTCTTCGAGGAGGAGGCGAAGCAGGTCCACAAGCTCGACCGGCTCATCAAGGCCGAGAGCGTCTGGGCGGTGGAGGGGATCTCCGCCCGTCGCAAGCGCAACCAGGGGCGCGTGCGGCGGCTGCGGGAGATGCGCGCCGAGGCGGGCGCGCGGCGCGGGCCGGACGGGACCGCGGCGATGGCGCTGGAGGCCGGCCCGGCCTCCGGCAGGAGGGTGATCGAGGCGGAGGGGATCGCCAAGAGCTACGGCGAGCGGACGATCTGCCGGGAGCTCTCGCTCCGCGTGATGCGGGGCGACCGCGTCGCCTTCGTCGGGCCGAACGGGGTCGGCAAGACCACGCTGATCAAGCTGCTGATCGGAGAGATCCCTCCGGACGAGGGGACGGTGAGGCTCGGCGCCAACCTCGCGCCGGCGGTGTTCGATCAGGCGCGGGCGGCGCTGGATCCGGAGCGCAGCCTCTGGGAGACGCTGACGCACGATCCGGCGACGGCGGTCAGCGGGCGCTCCGACCAGGTGATGGTGCGGGGGCGGCCGAAGCACGTCGTCGGCTATCTCAAGGAGTTCCTGTTCGACGAGCGCCAGGCGCGCGGGCCGGTGAAGGCGCTGAGCGGGGGCGAGCGGGCGCGGCTGCTGCTGGCGCGGCTGATGGCCTTCGAATCGAATCTGCTGATCCTCGACGAGCCGACCAACGATCTCGACGTGGAGACGCTGGATCTGCTGCAGGAGCTGGTCTCGGACTATTCCGGCACGGTGCTGCTGGTGAGCCACGACCGCGACTTCCTCGACCGCACCGCGACGCAGACGGTGCTGCTGGAGGGCGACGGGCGGGCGACGGTCTACGCCGGCGGCTGGTCGGACATGCTGGCGCAGCGCGCCGCGGGCGGGCTGGCGCCGCCGCTGTCGCCGGAGGGGGGCGGCGAGGCGGCCGCGCCGTCGCGGAAGCCGGCGAAGACGGCGCCGAAGCCGGAGCGGGAGGCGCGGAAGCTCTCCTTCAGGCAGGCGCGGCGGCTGGAGCTTCTGCCGGCGGAGATGGAGCGGCTGGAGGCGGAGATCGCCAAGCTGGAGGGGCTGCTCTCCGATCCCGAGCTCTACGCGCGCGAGCCGGTGAAGTTCGAGAAGGCGACCGCGGCGCTGACCGAGCGGCAGGCCAGGCTCGCCGCCGCCGAGGAGGAGTGGCTGGAGCTCGAGGCGCTGCGCGAGTCGGTCGAGGGCTGAGGAGGCGCGGCCAAGCCGGGGCCGGATTTCCGCCCCGCCCGCGCGAGCGCGGCGGCGGACGCCCCGTCGCGGGACGGTTGCGGGACCGCGGGCTCAGAAGCCGGGCACGAAGACGTCGCGGCGGTCGCCGTCGAGATTCGGGTTGTTCACCGGCATCACCGCCCGGAGGGCGTCGTTCAGCGTCTCGGCGTAGGCGGGATCGTCCGGACCGCCCACGCCCGGCGCCTCGAGCACGCCGCGGGTCACGAGGCGCGCGTCGCGGCAGAGGCCGACCGCCGCGGTCAGCTCGGCGCCGGGCGCGAGGTCGACGCCGCCCGCCCCGCGCTCGCAGAAGCCGTTCAGCGGCGCGCCGCCGAAGGCGATCACGACGCGCGGGCCGCGTTCCTCCGGAGCCGCCGGGACGAGGGGCGCGCCGCCGAGGAAGAGCGGCATGCGCACGCCGTCGAG
>DATFKM010000069.1:0-6883 GCA_035268645.1 Paracoccaceae bacterium
CGAGGCGCTTGCCGATGTGCCGCTCCATCTGGGTGCCGAGGATCATCTCGGGCGCGGCCTCGGCGATGGCGGCCTCCACCTCGAGGTAGTCGTCGGTGATCAGCGGCTCGACGCCGTAGGCCTTCGCGGCCTCGCGGATCGGGCGGGCGAACTCGCGGTTGTAGGCGCCGAGGCCGACGACCTCGAAGCCCATCTCGTCGCGCGCGACGCGGGCCATGGCGAGGGCGTGGGTGGCGTCGCCGTAGACGAAGACGCGCTTGCCGGTGAGGTAGGTCGAGTCGACCGAGCGCGACCACCAGGGGAAGCGCAGGTCCGTCGCCTCCGGCGGGACCGGCAGGCCGGTCAGCGCCGCGACCTCCTCGACGAAGTCGCGCGTGGCGTGGACGCCGATCGGGACCGTCCTGGTCCAGGGCTGGCCGTGGGTCTTCTCGAGCCAGCGGGCGGCGCCCTCCGCGATCTCCGGGTAGAGGACGACGTTGAAGTCGGCGGCGGCGAGGCGGGTCAGCGCCTTCGGGGTCGCGCCCATCGGGGCGGTCACGTTGACGCGCACGCCCATGCCTTCGAGCAGGCGCCGGATCTCGGCCGCGTCGTCGCGGTGGCGGAAGCCGAGGGCCGTCGGGCCGAGGATGTTGGCGACGGGGCCGTCGCCGTCGGCGCTGAGCTTCTCGGCCGGATGCGCGAGGGCGCGGACGAGCTGGTAGAAGGTCTCCGACGCGCCCCAGTTCTCCTTGCGCTGGTAGCTCGGCAGCTCCAGCGGGACGACGGGAACGGGCAGGTCCAGCGCCTTGGCGAGGCCGCCCGGATCGTCCTGGATCAGCTCGGCCGTGCAGGAGGCGCCGACGATCATCGCCTGCGGCTTGAAGCGCTCGTACGCCTCCTTCGCGGCGCTCTTGAAGATGTCGGCGGTGTCGGAGCCGAGGTCGCGCGCCTGGAAGGTGGTGTAGGTGACGGGCGGACGGTGGTCGCGCCGCTCGATCATGGTGAAGAGGAGGTCGGCGTAGGTGTCGCCCTGCGGCGCGTGAAGGACGTAGTGCAGGCCCTTCATGCCGGTGGCGACGCGCATGGCGCCGACATGCGGCGGCCCCTCGTAGGTCCAGACCGTGAGCTTCATCGGGCGGCCTCCAGTCCGGCGAGCTTCGCCTTGCGGGCGAGCGGGCGGGCGAAGAGGCCGGCGAGGTCGGCGGCCTGCTCGTAGCCGTGGACGGGGGTGAAGACGAGCTCGATGGCCCACTTGGTGGTCATGCCCTCCGCCTCGAGCGGGTTGGCGAGACCGAGGCCGCAGACGGTGATGTCGGGGCGGGCCTCGCGGCAGCGGTCGAGCTGGAGGTCCACGTCCTGCCCCTCCGAGATCGTCGGGCCTTCCGGGATCAGTCGGAGCTCGGGCTCCATGATGCCGCGATGCAGGAACGGGGTGCCGATCTCGACCGGGACCATGCCGCATTCGCGGGCGAGGAACCGCGCGAGCGGGATCTCGAGCTGGCTGTCGGGGAAGAGGAACAGCGACTTGCCGGCGAGGGATTCGGCGACGCGGGCCACGGCCTTGCGCGCGCGGGCGCGGGGGGCGGCGGTGACGCGGTCGAAGATCTCTTCAGGGACGCCGAATTCGGCGGCGGCGGCGCGCAGCCAGGCGGTCGTGCCCTCCTCGCCGAAGGGGAAGGGCGCGGGAAGGCGGGTGGCGCCGCGGCGCTCCAGCGCGCCGGCGGTGTCGCCGAGGAAGGGCTGGGCGAGCAGGACCTTGGTGTTCGGGCCGACGCCCGGCGTCTCGTCCCGGCGGCGGGCCGGGAGCAGCGTGACGGGCACGCCCATCTCGCGCAGCATGCCGACGAGCTGGTCCTCGACCACGTCCGGCAGGGCGCCGACGACCATGAGCTCCTTCGCCTCGGTCTCCGGCAGGATCGGGACCATCGCGGCGAGGCAGGCGTCCTCGCCCTGGGTGAAGGTCGTCTCGATGCCGCTGCCCGAGTAGTTCAGGACGCGGACATGCGGAGCATGCTGCCGGCTGAGGCGTTCGGCGGCGCGCGAGAGGTCGAGCTTGATGACCTCCGAGGGGCAGGAGCCGACGAGGAAGAGCTGGCGGATGTCCGGCCGGCGGGCGAGCAGGCGGGCGACCTCGCGGTCGAGCTCCTCGTTCGCGTCGGCGAGGCCGGCGAGGTCCTTCTCCTCCATCACCGCGGTGCCGAAGCGGGGCTCGGCGAAGATCATCACGCCGGCGGCGGACTGGAGAAGGTGGGCGCAGGTGCGGCTGCCGACGACGAGGAAGAAGGCGTCCTGCATCTTGCGGTGCAGCCAGACGATGCCGGTGAGGCCGCAGAAGACCTCGTGCTGGCCGCGCTGCTTGAGGACGGGCGCGTCGGCGCAGCCGCGGGCGGGGGCGGCGGCCGGCGCGTTCATGCCGGGACCCCCGCCGGTTCGGCCGCTGCACGGTCGGCGGCCTCCTGCAGGCGGGCGGCGCGGAGCTTGAGGATGAACTGGATCGCGTTCACCGCGTAGGCGGCGTAGGCGACGAGCGCGATGGCGGCCTGGGTGGTCGGCGCCCAGCCTGCGACAAGCGCGAGGACGTAGACGAGGTGCAGCGCGATGACGCCGAAGCTCACCACGTCCTCCCAGAAGAAGGCGTCGGCGAAGAGCCACTCGTCGAAGACCACCTTCTCCCAGATCGAGCCGGTGACCATGATCAGGAGCAGGATCGCCGTCTTGACGATGACGGAGACGGTGGCGGCCAGGAGCCCCTCGCCCGTCAGCAGGAAGTTCAGCAGCAGCGCGGACGACACGAGCATCACGAGGAACTGGACCGGCGCGAGGACGCCCTGGACCGTGGTCCAGACAGTGGCGTCGCGGCGGGCGCGCTGCTCGGGAGTGTAGAGCGGCGGGCGGCTTCGGTGCGGTGCGCCGAGCGTCGCCGGTCGGGCTCGTGTCATGTCGCCTCCCCGGAGGTGTCGTCCTTGTTGATCGGAAGGTAGGGGTCGGCGCGCGCGAGTGTCAATCTGAATTTACGTTCGGCGAAAGTGACAGCTCGGGCGCCGCGCCATCCCGCGGATTCGGGCGGGCATGCTCCTAAAGTCGGAGTTTCCTTTGTTTGACAGAGGGTTCGGAAACTCGGGCGAGGCCGGTCGCGCGACTGCATGCGATTGGATTCTCTCGCAGAATTCGCGATCTGTCAGTTTTCATTGACGCTTGTGGCGCGAGTATGCTGTTCTTCTTGGTGTTCCCGCCCGGGATCCGCCGCTTCGGACGCCTCGGGCCGCCGCCGCGCAGACAGCGTCAGCGCGGCCTGACGCGAAAGGCCGGACACTTGTCACCCACTCAGCTCAGCCCGACGCGCGACCTGCCCCGAGCCGAGACCGGCGGGGCCGCGCGTCTCGTGCGGGAGATGGTCGAGCGCGTCTCCGTCGACCTGCGTCGCCGCTCGGACTGGCCGCAGGTTCCGGAGGGCGCGATCGACGCGTTCTGCGAATCGCTGATCGCGGCCGATCCCGACGCGGCGGCGCGTCACCTCTCGGCGCTGCAGGCGCGGGGCCTCTCGCCCGACGCGCTCTATGCCGGATGGCTGGCGGCCGCGGCGCGGGAGCTCGGCCGGCGCTGGGACGAGGACGAACTGGGCTTCGCGGACGTCACGCTGGCCATGACGCGGCTGCAGCGGCTGCTTCGCGAACTCGGGCCGGCCTTCGTCGGCCCCGGCCGGGGCGGGGCGGCGAACGCCCCGCTCGCCTTCGTGACGGCGGCGCCAGGCGAGCGGCACATCTTCGGACCGGTGATGTTCGCCGACCAATTGCGGCGAATCGGCTGGCAGGTGCGCCTCGACGTCTCCGGCGATCCGGCGGCGAGCCTGGCGACGGCGCGCGAGGTCGCGCCCGACGCGATCGGCGTCTCCGCGGGCAGCCGTGTCGTGATGTCGCGGCTGGCGTCGCTGGTGACGCGGCTTCGCGGCGCCGTGCCGGGGGCGCGGATCGTGCTCGGCGGGGCGCTTGTGACCGAGGATCCGGAGGCCGCGCGGCGCTGCGGCGTCGACGACACCGCCGCCTCGGCCCAGGAATTCGAGGCCGCGACGGCGTCGCAAGCGTGTCACGCCGAGCTGCGGACCGCGACGTGATGGGCCGCGGGACTTGACCCGGCGCCTCGATCGCGAGTTTACGGGAGCCTCGGAGTGTAAGCGACGTGAAACGGTCAGGAGCGCCGGGCGTCCCGATGTCCTCTAACCGCAAACCGGGCGACGCGGCGCCGCTGGCGGACGGCAAGACCGTCCGCAGCCTGCTCGCGGGTGCGAGCGACCTTGCGCTCGCGGTCGACGCCGAAGGCGTCGTCGTACACGTCGAGACGGGCGGCGAGGACTTTTCGGGCGCGCGTCCGGAAGAGTGGATCGGCCGGCGGCTCGCCGACTGCGTCACGCCCGAAAGCCGCACCAAGCTCGAATCCCTGCTGAACGAGGCGCGGAGCGGAGACCGTCCGCGCCGGCGCGAGCTGAACCACCCCACGGCCGAGGGCGAGGATCTGCCGATCCGCTACGCCGCGGCCTACGCGCCGGACGAGGATCTGGTGCTGCTGATGGGGCGCGACCAGCGCGCGATCGCCTCGCTGCAGTCGCGCCTCGTCGCGGCGCAGCAGGCGATGGAGCAGGAGTACGAGCGCCTCCGGCAGATGGAGACGCGCTACCGGATCCTGTTCCAGACCGCGACGGAGGCCTTCCTGATCGTCGACGCGGCGAGCAACCGCGTCTCCGAGGCGAACCCGGCCGCGGCGAAGCTCCTCGGCGTCGAGGCGACGGAGCTCACCGGCCGGCCGCTGCAGGACCGCATCGCGCCGGAGGCGCGCCAGGCGCTCACGGCGGCGCTCGCGTCCGCGGTCGCGTCGGGCCGCTCCGAAAGCGTCGAGATCTCCGACCCGGGCGAGACGCGGCGCATCGACCTGCGCGCGACGCTGTTCCGCGCCGCCGCGGACACCCTGCTGCTCTGCGTCCTGCGCCCCCGCGGCGAGACGGGGGGGGAGGATCAGGAACTCGAGGCGCAGGTCATGCGGCTCCTTCGCCGGTCCACCGACGGGGTGGTGCTGAGCGACACCGAGGGACGCATCCTCTGGGCCAACGACGCCTTTCTCGGCCTCGCCGAGGTGGCTCTGGAGGATCAGTTGCGGGGCGAGAGCCTCGACCGCTTCCTCGGCCGGCCCGGCGTCGATCTGAACGTGATGCTCCAGAACGCGCAGGAGCACGGGCGTCTGCGCCACTTCTCCACCACGCTCCGCGGCGCCTACGGCTCCACCGCGCAGGTCGAGATCTCCACCGCCCATCTGCCCGCCGAGGTCCGGCCGGGCTTCGGCTTCATCATCCGCGACGTCACGCGCAGCACCTCCGCGCAGCGGCGCGGCAGCGGCCCGGTCTCCGACCCGCAGTCGGTCGATCACATGGTGGAACTGGTCGGTTCGGTCCCGCTGCGCGAACTGGTGCGGGCGACGACCGACGAGATCGAGCGCATGTGCATCCAGACCGCGCTGCGCCTGACCGGGGGCAACCGCGCCTCCGCCGCCGAGATGCTGGGCCTGTCGCGACAGAGCCTCTACGTGAAGCTGCGGCGCTTCGGTCTCGTCGATTCCGACGCCGACGACTGAGCCTGCGGCGCAGGAGGCCGCCCGGCCGTCCGTCCCGTTTCCGAACCGCGGCGCCCCCGGCCGACATGCGGCGGCCCCGGCGGCGGCCGGCTCGTCCTTTGGGCGGAGACGGGCGGTTTCGGGTCGCATCGGCGCGGTTTCCCTCTTCCCCTGCCGAGAGTGTCATGCAAAGTTTACGGCATGACCGTCAATGAGGATATACGGGCGACTCGCGGGGCCGGATCACCCTCCGGTACACGAAAGTATCCCGAACCCCGGGTGGTGCTGGAGCTGCTCAAGCCCGTCACCTGGTTTCCGCCGATGTGGGCGTATCTGTGCGGCGTCGTCTCCTCGGGCGTGCCGTTCACGGACCGCTGGGGGCTGGCGCTGCTCGGCATCCTGCTCGCCGGGCCGATCGTGTGCGGCATGAGCCAGGCGGCGAACGACTGGTGCGACCGGCACGTCGACGCGCTGAACGAGCCGCAGCGGCCGATCCCCTCCGGAAGGATGCCGGGGCGCTGGGGGCTCCGGATCGCGTGGATCTGGACGGGCCTCTCGCTCGCCGTCGGCGCGATGCTCGGGCCATGGGGCTTCGCCGCGACCGTGGTGGCGGTGATCTTCGCCTGGATCTACTCGGCCGAGCCGATCCGACTGAAGCGGAACGGCTGGTACGGCAACGCGGCCGTCGGCCTCTGCTACGAAGGGCTGCCCTGGTTCACGGGCGCCGCGGTGATGCTCGGCGCCCTGCCCTCCACCGAGATCGTGATCGTCGCGCTGCTCTATGCGGCGGGCGCGCACGGGATCATGACGCTGAACGACTTCAAGGCGGTCGAGGGCGATCTGAAGATGGGCGTCGGCTCCCTGCCCGCCCGCCTCGGGCCGGAGCGGGCGGCACGCCTCGCCTGCTGGGTGATGGCGATTCCGCAGGTGCTGGTGATGCTGCTGCTCAGGATGTGGGGCGCCACGGTCGCGCCGCTGATCATCCTCGGGCTGATCCTGGCTCAGCTCGTCGCGATGCGGGTGATGCTGCGCGATCCGCGGGCCAAGGCGCCCTGGTACAACGGGACGGGCGTGGTGCTCTACGTCTCCGGCATGATGGCCGCGGCCGTCGCGCTTTCGGGCATGGAGTGACGGGGATGGGCGGGCTCTCCTGGCTCTCGATCTTCCGGCTCGGGCTGGTGCAGACGGCGCTCGGCGCGATCGTGGTGCTGGCGACCTCGACGCTGAACCGGGTGATGGTGGTGGAGCTGGCGCTCGCCGCCGCCGTTCCCGGCACGCTGGTGGCGCTGCACCACGCCGTGCAGAT
>DATFKM010000070.1:0-13161 GCA_035268645.1 Paracoccaceae bacterium
ACCTGCATGCCGACCAGCACGCCCCACTTGCCGCCCGGCAGCCAGGAGAGCGCGTCGCGCACCAGCTGATCGGCGCCGACCGCGGCGTAGAGCGAGGTGAAGATCGCCGCGGCGAACACGATCCACATCACCATGCAGCTCAGGCGCAGGGTGATCTTGCAGGACTCGTAGACCGCCTCCCAGGACAGCTTTCGGCGCGAGGCCGCCGAGATCATCGCGCCGAGGGCGCCGATGCCCGCCGCCTCGCTCGGCGTCGCCGCGCCGCCCACGATGCTGCCGAGGACGAGCGTGATGAGCGCGAGCGGCATGATCACCGAGCGGAGCGCGCGCAGCTTCTCGGGCCAGCTCGCGCGCTCCGCGACGGGCACGGCCGGGCCGAGTTCGGGCTTCCAGGCGCAGACGATCAGGATGTAGAGCGCGAAGAGCAGGACGATCACCATCCCCGCCGTGATCCCGCCGAGGAACAGCATGCCGACCGAGGTGTTGGTGTAGAGGCCGAGCACGATCATCATCACGCTCGGCGGGATCAGCACGCCGAGCGCGCCGCCGCCCGCGATGCAGCCGAGGCTGATGCCCTTGCTGTAATTGTGCGAGAGCATCGAGGGCAGGGCGACCATCGCCATGGTGACCGTGGCGGCGCCGCTGACGCCGACCAGCGCCGCGAAGATCGTGCAGACCAGCACGGTGCCGACCGCGAGGCCGCCGTTCAGCGCGCCGAGCCATTTCTGCATCATCTCGTAGAGGTCGCCGGCTATTCCGGATCGCTCCAGCATCGCCCCCATGAAGATGAACATCGGGATCGCCAGCAGCACGAAGCTCGTGGCGGAGCTGAAGGTGCGGATGCCGACGGCGTAGAGCGCGTTGGGCCCCCAGAGGAAATAGGTGCCGATCACCGCCGACCCGCCGAGCGCGAAGACCAGCGGCACGCCCGCGATCATCAGGAGCAGGAACGAGCCGAAGAGGAGGAGGGTGACGAGTTCGATGCTCACAGCGCGGGCTCGCCTCTGTCTCGGGTCCGGCGCTCTCCCATGAGCGGCCGTCCGGTTATGGCCATGTGCAGGTCGCGCACGAGCTTGGCGACCGCCTGGAGAAGGATCAGCGCGGCGCCGATCGGCATCGCGAGATAGACGGGGAACAGGGGCGGACCCCAGTCGCTGTTCGCGGTCTGTCCGCGCTCCAGCGCCTCGTAGGTCATGATCCAGGTCTGCTGCATCAGGACCACGCAGTAGACGATCACGAAGAAGGCGGTCAGCACGTCGATCGTGGCCTGCCCGCGGGGGGGCAGGCTGGAGTAGACGATGTCCATCGAGACGTGGTCGCGGTGAAGCAGCGTGTAGCCGCCGCCCAGCAGGATGTAGGCGGCGAAGAGATAGGTGATCAGCTCGTTGCCCCAGGTGGTCGGCGCGTTCAGGCCGTAGCGCAGGAACACCTCCCAGACCACGAGGGCGATCAGGCCCAGCAGGCCGAGCGCCACGGCCCGACCGACGAAGCCGTTCAGCCCGTCGATCGTCCGCACGAACATCCTCATCACGGCGACCATGCGCGCTCCCGTCGTATCGGCATGCAGGAAGGCCCCGGCGGCGCGGTGCGCCGCCCCGCCGGGGCCCGTGACGCCCGTGTGGCGCCGGTCAGATGTTGGACGGACGCTGGTTGAGCGTATCGCGCGTCTCGAAGATGATCTTCAGCACCGCCTGGGTGCCCGGATCGTCCCCGGCCATGCGCTCGAGCGCCTCCGAGGAGATCCGCTTCATCTCCTCGACGTCCTCCGGCGGCAGCGCGTCGAACTCGACGCCGGCGGCCTTCATCTCCTCCACCGCGAGGGCGCTGTTGTAGGTGGAGGTCGCCGCGCGCTCCACCGCGTAGACGCGGGTGGCGAGGTTCATCACCGCCTTGAGGTCGTCCGGCAGGCTGTCATAGGCCCGCATGTTCATGAACTGGTCTTCCATGTCGAACTTGATCAGCGACGGGCCGAGGTAGAACTTGGCCACCTCGTGCAGCTTCACCGCCCTGAACCCGTCGGGCGAGCCCCAGTTGGAGGCGTCGATCACGCCCGTCGACATGGCGGTGTACTGCTCCTCGCCGGGGATCGTCACGATGGACGCGCCCTGCGCCTTCCAGATCTCCGCGCCGAGGCCGAAGGACCGGATCTTGACGCCGTCGAAGTCCGAGAGCCGCGAGAGCTTCTCGCGCGACATCGTCGCGCCCCACTCGTCCGAATAGACCGGCCCGAGGAAGTGGACGCCTTCCTTCGCCCAAGCGTCGCGCACGACCTCGAGCAGGCCGGCTTCGTGCCAGAGATAATCGTAGTGGTCGAGCGCGGAGAAGGCGAAGGGCACGCCCCAGGTCCAGAGCGAGAAGGGGATGGTGCCGCGCCAGTAGACCTGCGCGGCGTAGCCGATCTCGACCACGCCCTTGGAGACGGCGTCGAGCAGCTCGAAGGTCGGCACCACCGCGCCCGGCGGGAACGGCTGGATCTCGATCCGGCCGTTCGACATCTCGCGCACGCGCTCGACGTAGCGCGGCACGAGGACGTCCCACTCCGTCGTGCCGGGGCCGAGGAAGGACTGCATGCGGAAGCGGAACTCGGGGCTCTGCGCCTTGGCGCCGCCGGTCGAGAGGCCGGCCGCGGCCGCCAGCGTCACCCCCCCGAGGCCGGCGCGCATCACGTCGCGGCGTCTGATCTTCTGGCCGCCCACTTCATGGACGGTACGGTCACGGTCGTCGCGACGGGTCATTCGGAGTCCTCCCAAGACTTCGGTTTTTCACTTGCACCCCGAGGGCTCCGCGGCAGGCGATTCAGGCGCGCCAATCTGTCCGGAGCATCGGCAAGTCTCTGTTGTGGCAAGGAGCCTAGGTGCGACGTCGCGTCATTGCAATCGCAAAACCGCCGCCGCCCTCCGACCGCGCCGCCGGCCTTCGGCGCGGTCCCTCGTCGGCGCCGTGCGCCCTCGGCCGCGGCCGGCGCGCGCGCACTTGCCGCGGCCGGCGCGGGGCCGCAATCTGTCCTCCCCCCGGCCCTCGGGCCGCGTCATCGGGAGGAACGGCATGTCGCCCCGGACGCTCGTGGTCGCCGGCGCCTGCGTGACGCAGTTCACGGTCATCGGGCTGCTGTTCTCGTTCGGCGTGCTGTTCGGCGCCCTCGAGGACGAGTTCGGCTGGTCGCGCACCCTGCTCGCCAGCAGCACCTCCGTCGCCTTCCTCACGATGGGCCTGCTCGCCGCGGTGATGGGCCGGCTCTCGGACCGCTTCGGGCCGCGTCCCGTCCTCGCCGTCGCCGGCACGATGTTCGCGGCGGGCTACGCGGGGATCTCGCTGGTCTCGGAGCCGTGGCATCTTCCGGCGCTCTTCGCCGTCTTCATCGGCGTGGGGCTGGCGAGCCACGACGTCGTCACGCTCTCCACCGTCGCGCGCTGGTTCGAGACGCGGCGCGGCATGATGACGGGCGTGGTCAAGACCGGCACCGCGGCGGGGCAGGTGGCGCTGCCGCCGCTCGCCGCGTTGCTGGTGGTCTCGCTCGGCTGGCGCGAGGCGGTGGTCGTGCTCGGCGCCGTCGCGGCGGCGCTGGTGCTGCTCGCCTCGCTCGCCATGTCCCGGGCGCCCGAGCGGCGCACGGCTCCGGGCGCCCCGGCCCCGGCGCCCGGCCTCGCGCTCGGCCAAGCGCGGCGCGGGCGCGCGTTCTGGACCATCTGCGCGCTTCAGTTCCTGTTCTTCCCGACGCTGATCACGGTGCCGGTGCATCTCGTGGTGCACGGCCGCGATCTCGGCCTCGACGCGGCGGCGGCGGCGACGCTGCTCTCGGTCTCGGGCGGCGCGAGCGTGGCGGGCCGGCTGATCGTCGGCGGGACGATCGACCGGATCGGCGGGCGGCTGGCCTACATGCTCTGCTTCGTGCCGCTGATCGCCGCGCTGCTGGCCTTCGCGGCGATCCGGACGCCCGAGCCGCTGTTCCTCGCGGTCGCGGTCTACGGCTTCGCGCATGGCGGCTTCTTCACCGTGGTATCGCCGACGATCGCCGAGTATTTCGGCCTCGGCTCGCACGGCGCGATCTTCGGCGCGGTGCTGTTCTTCGGCACCGTCGGGGCCGCGATCGGGCCGGTGGCGGCCGGCTGGACCTTCGACGTGACAGGGGCCTACACCCTCGCCTTTCTCGCGCTGGCGGCGGCGGCCGCGGCGGGGCTGGCGCTGGCCGCCTCGCTGCCGGCGCCGCGGGCGCTGGCGGCGCCGGCCTGAGGGCGGCGGCGATGGACGGGTCGCGGACCGCACTGGTGACGGGCGCCTCCTCCGGCATCGGGGCGGCGACGGCGGAGGCGTTGGCGGGCGCGGGCCTGCGGGTGCACGCGCTGGCGCGCCGGGCCGATCGCCTCGCGGTGCTGGCCGAGCGCACGGGCTGCATTCCGCATGCCGCGGACGTGCGGGACCCGGAGGCGCTCGCCGCCGTCGTCGCGGCGGCCGGGCCGGAGGTTCTGGTGCTGAACGCCGGGCGGGGCGGCGGCTTCGCGGGGCTCGCCGACACCACGCGCGAGGAGCTGGCGGCGACCGTCGAGACCAACGTGACGGCGGTGCTGGACCTGATCCGCCTCGCGCTGCCCGGAATGATCGCGCGGGGGCGCGGGCATCTGGTGCTGATCGGCTCGACGGCGGCGCTCTATCCCTCGGTCTCGGCGGTCTACGGGGGAAGCAAGGCCGCGGTGGCGATGATAGCGCGGAACCTGAGGCTGGAGCTGCGCGGCACGGGTCTGCGCGTCACCGACGTCCGACCGGGGCGGGTGCGCACCGAGTTCTACGACGCGGCGATCGGCGATCCCGCCGCGGCGGCGCGCGCCAAGGACACCGGAATCCTCGATCTCTCGCCTGCCGACGTGGCGGCGGCGGTGCTCTACGCCGTCGAGGCGCCGCCGCACGTCAACGTCTCGGCGATCGAGTTGCAGCCGGTCGAGCAGACCTATGGCGGCGTCTTCTTCGATCCCGTGCCCGAAGAACGCGGCTGAGGCCTTGCGTCGGCGTCCGGTCCGGGAGCGATCGCGTCGCTCGGAATGCATGCGGGAGAATGAGATGGACGACGATCGGGACTTCACGCTCGGCGAGGGATCGACCGAGTCGGAGGCGGTGGAGCGCTTCTACGACGAGTGGGCGGAGAGCTACGACGAGACTCTCGGCGGCTGGGGCTACCGGGCGCCGGAACGCACGGCGGCGTCGCTGGCGCCGCATCTGAGCGCCGGGGCGCGGGTCCTCGACGTCGGCTGCGGCACGGGACTGGTCGCGGAGGCGCTCGCGGCGGAGGGGGACTTCCGGCTCGACGGCCTCGACATCTCCGGCGCCTCGCTGAGGATCGCGGAACGCGGCGGGCGCTACGACCGGCTGATCCGGCACGACCTGCAGCGCCTGCCGCTGCCCGTGGCCACGGACGGCTACGATGCGGCGGCCTCGGTCGGGGTGCTCACTTACGTCGAGGACGTCGAGGGTCTGATGCGAGACCTCGTCCGCTGCGTCCGCGCCGGCGGGGCGGTGGCCTTCACGCAGCGCTCGGATCGCTGGGAGGGCGCCGGGTTTCCCGGCATGCTGACGCGGCTGGAGGGGGAGGGCCTCTGGACGCCGCTGCATGTCGGCGAGCCGCGGCCCTATCTGCCGGGGGCCCCCGAGTTCGGGGACCGCGTCGGGGTCGTCCACGTGCTCTGCCGGATCGACTGACGCCCGGACCCGCTTGCGCGCCGGCGCGAGGCGGTGTTCCTTCGCCCCCGACACGTGCTGCGACCGGGGAGGGATCATGGGCGAGCGGATCGAGCGGGTGACCACAAGCCACTGGGGCGCCTTCCGGCTGACGGCCGAGGACGGGCGCCTCGTCTCGGCCGAGCCGTTCGAGCTGGACCCGGATCCGTCCGACATCTGCCGCGCGGTGCCGGCCGCGGTGCATCATCCGAGCCGGGTGGGGCGTCCCTCCGTCCGTCGCGGCTGGCTCGAGGGCGGGCCCGACCGGGCGCGCGACCGCCGCGGCGCCGACGGCTTCGTGGAACTGCCTTGGGACGAGGCGCTGGACCTCGCCGCCGCCGAGATCGAGCGCGTCCGGCGCGAGCACGGCGCCGGCGCGATCTACGGCGGCTCCTACGGCTGGGGCAGCGCCGGGCGCGTGCACCACGCGCAGAGCCAGGTGCACCGCTTCCTCAACTGCGCGGGCGGCTACGTCGCCTCCTTCGGCAGCTATTCCACCGGCTGCGCGCAGGCGATCATGCCGCATCTGATCGGCATGAACTTCCTGCAGTTCAGCTACGGCGAGCAGACCTCGTGGAGCCGGATCGCGCGCGAGACCGAGACGCTGGTGATGTTCGGCGGGATCGGGCGCAAGAACGCGCAGGTCTCGATGGGCGGGGTGACGCGGCATTCGGTCGGGCCGTGGCTGGCGGCGCTGGCGGAGCGCGGCGCGGCGATGGTCAACGTCTCGCCGAGGCGCGAGGACGGCCCGGCGGAGGCGGACTGGTGGGCCGTGCCGCCGGGCACGGACGTCGCGCTGATGATGGGCCTCGCCTTCGCGCTGGAGGAGGCGGGCCTGACGGACCGGGACTTCCTCGCCCGCTGCACGACGGGGTTCGAGCGCTTCCTGCCCTATCTCGCCGGCGAGACCGACGGCATCGCCAAGTCGCCGGAATGGGCCGAGGCGATCTGCGGCGTCGACGCCGCCGAGATCCGCGCGCTGGCCCGGCGCATGGCCGAGACGCGGACCTTCATCACGGTCGCCTGGTCGCTGCAGCGCCAGCGCCACGGCGAACAGCCCTACTGGATGAGCCTGACGCTGGCGGCGATGCTGGGCCAGATCGGCCTGCCGGGCGGGGGCGTCGGCTACGGCTACGGCGCCATCGGCGGCGTCGGCGTGCCGGTCAAGCGTCTGGGCGGGCTCGCGCTGCCGCAGGGGGAGAACCCGGTGCGGGAGGTGATCCCTGTGGCTCGGGTCGCGGACATGCTGCTGGATCCGGGCGGCGAGTACGACTTCGACGGGAAGCGCGGCCGCTGGCCCGACATCCGGCTGGTGTACTGGTGCGGGGGCAACCCGTTCCACCATCATCAGGACCTGAACCGGTTGGAGGCGGCGTTCCGCCGGCCCGACACCGTGATCGTGCACGAGCCGTGGTGGACGGCGACGGCGAAGCGGGCCGACATCGTGTTCCCCGCCACCACGCCCTACGAGCGAGAGGACGTGGGGCGCACCTTCTCCGACCCGTTCCTGTTCCACATGCCGAAGATGATCGAGCCCGTGGGCGAGGCGCGGGACGACTACGCCATCTTCGCCGACCTCGCCGCGCGTCTCGGCTGCTTCGAGGCCTTCACCGAGGGTCGCGACGCCGAGGGCTGGCTGCGCCATCTCTACGACCGGTTCCGTCAGGGCTGCGCCGAGGCGGGCGTCGAGGTCCCGACGCTGGAGGCGCTGCGCGAGCGCAACTGGGTCGAGCTGCCGATCGAGGGCGAGGCGTTCGAGCGCACCGCCTTCGAGAGGTTCCGGGCCGATCCCGAGGGTGCGCCGCTCGGCACGCCTTCGGGCCGGCTCGAGATCTTCTCCGAGACGATCGCCGGCTTCGGCTACGACGACTGCCCGGGGCGCCCGACCTGGTTCCCGCCCGAGGGACGCGATCCGGCGGCGCCGCTGGCGCTGGTCTCGCCGCAGCCGGCGGACAAGCTGCACAGCCAGCTCGAATGCGCGCTGGCGGAGGCCGAGGGGGCGCGGCCCGCGCCGCTTTCGATCCATCCGGAGGACGCGGCGACGCGCGGGATCGTCGAGGCGGCGGTCGTGCGGGTGTCGAACGCCCGCGGCGCCTGCCTCGCCCGCGCCCGGCTCGACGCCGGCATGGCGCGGGGGGTGGTGGCGTTGCCGACCGGCGCCTGGTTCGATCCGGGCGAGGACGGGACGGAGCGCCAGGGCAATCCCAACGCGGTGACCGAGGACCGGGGCACCTCGCGCCTCGGGCAGGGCACGAGCGCGCACACCGCCCGGGTCGAGGTCGCGCCGGCCTGAGGCGGACGGGCGACCGGCTCCCGTGCCGGGGGCGGCGATCTGGAGCGGAGATCCTGCCGCCCCGCCGCGCGTCGCGCGGGGTCGCGGGGGCGGACGCCGACGAGGCGGGCCGGACGCTCACGCGTGAGCCGGCTTTCAGGCTGCCGGAATCGTTGCGACATCGAATTCAGGCGATGCGCCGGCCGCGCCATTGGCGGGCGTGCGGCGCACCGAGCGCGCCGCGGCCGAACGGGGGGACGGGGTTGGACGCCGCCCCCCCTCACGGCCGTGTCCTTGGTCCGGAGGACTGCGGGACTCCGGCGAAGGTGGCGCGGCGTGTCGGCGCGGCAAGGCGCGGAGGCGGCCGAACCCGCGCCTTTCGGAGCCCGCCGCCGACGACCGACGGTCGCGGCGGCGGGGCTCATGGCGACGACCGTCGCGGAACGGGTCAGGCCGCCTCGGCGGCCTCCTTGGCCCGCTCGCCGGCGCGGAGGAAGGCGGGCCGGGCCCGCAGGCGCGCCGCGTAGTCGACGACGTCGCCCGGCGGCAGCGGCCAGCCCATCGCCTTCTCGCCCCAGGTCAGGCAGTGGCCGACGAGGACGTCGGGGACGGTGAAGGCCTCGCCCATCAGCCACGGCCCCTCTCCGATGCGGTCGGCGAGCCGGCTCATGGCGACGTCGAACTCCTGCTTGCAGGCGGGGGCGACGGCGGGGACGCGGCGATCCTCCGGCAGGATCTTCAGGTGCTTGGCGGCGGTCCAGAGCGCGCCCTCGATCTCGTCGAGCGCGAAATGCAGATGCGCGTCCTGGCGCGCCCGCTCGAGCGAGCCGGCGGGGAAGGTGAGGGCGCCGTGCCGGTCCGCGAGGAACTGGAGGATGGCGGAGCTGTCGATCAGCGCCTCGCCGTCGATCACGAGGGCGGGGATCTTGCCGAGGGGGTTGAGGGCCCGGGCGCGCTCCGACTGGGGGGCCGCGGGCTCGATCTCGTAGGGCTGGCCGAGCTCCTCGAGCATCCAGATCAGGCGCATGGCGCGCGAGCGAGGGTGACCGACGACCGTGTACATGGAGGGCTCCGCCTGTTGGCTCCGGGATCGGCGCAAGCCATGCGGGGCGGCGCGTCCGGCGTCAAGCCGGCGAGGCGGCGGTCCGATCCGGAGCGCGGAAGGGCCGTTTCCGATCGCCCGGATTGTCTCGTGGATCCGCATACACACCTGCCGAGGGGCCGGCCGCGACGCGCGGCCCCCGATCGGCACGGAAGGAGACTGCGATGACCAGGGCGCTGGTGCTTTACTATTCGATGTACGGGCACGTCGCGAAGATGGCCGAGGCGATGGCCGAGGGCTTGCGCGAGGGCGGAGCCGAGGCCGTGATCAAGCGCGCGCCGGAGACCATGGACCGTGAGCGGCTCGAGGCGATGGGCGCCGTGACGGACGCGCCGCATCCCGACGCGACGCCGGACGAGCTGCCGGACTACGACGCCGTCGTGATCGGCACGCCGACGCGCTTCGGCAACATGGCGGGCCAGATGCGGACCTTCTGGGACCAGACCGGCAAGCACTGGATGAACGGCGCGCTGATCGGCAAGGTCGGCTCGGTGTTCACCTCGACCGCCACCGGCGGCGGCAACGAGACCACCCTGGTGGCGACGCAGTTCACGCTGATGCATCACGGCATGGTGATCGTGGGCGCGCCCTATTCGATCCCGGAGCTGACCGACATCTCGGAGGCGCGCGGCGGCGGCCCCTACGGCGCGGGAATGCTGGCGGCGCCCGACGGCTCGCGCTGGCCCTCGGAGACCGAGCTCGCCATCACGCGGGGGCAGGGCGCGCATGTCGCATGGGTGGCCGGCAAGCTCGCCGCCTGATCAGGCGCGCGCGGCGAGCAGCTTCTCGACGAGGTCGCGGAAGCTCGCGGCCTCGTCCGGGGTCAGGGCGTCCAGGGCCTCGGCCTCGGCCGCGAGGGCGAGGGGGACGAGTTCGGCCATCAGGGCGTGGCCCGCGGGCGTGAGGGTGAGCGAGACCAGCCGCCGATCGGTCCCGGCCGCCTTGGTCACGAGGCCGGCGGCGGCGAGACGCTGGGCGGCGCGGGTGATCTTCGGCTTGTCGAGGGCGACGCGGGCGTGGATCTCCCGCACGCCGACGGCGGGCTGCTGGCTGAGATGGGCGAGCACGCGCCATTCGGCGGTGGTGAGCCCGAAGCGCGCGCCGTAGAGCGCGGCGAATTCGGCCGAGACGGCGTCGGCGAGGCGCACGAGGCGGTAGGGCAGGAAGGCGTCGAGGTCGAAGCCGAGGTCGGGCGCGGCCGCCGGCGCCGCCGTCCGCGCAATCGTCTGAGCCGCGGATGGCGCGGCGTCTCCGGCGCCCGCCGGGTCGTCGTCGGACGGTGTCTCGGTCTCGGGTCTTGACTTCATTTCATTCGCAATGAACCGTCGGGGCGAAGACTCGTCAAGCCCCTCGGGAGGACGCCATGAACCGCGAGAGCCCGCACGCCGACAGCTTCGACGCCGCGCTGCGCGACGCGGCGGTCGGCTACATGCCCGGCTTCGGCAACGACTTCGAGACCGAGGCGCTGCCCGGCGCGCTGCCGCAGGGGCGCAACTCGCCGCAGCGGGTGAACTACGGCCTCTACGCCGAGCAGCTTTCCGGCACGCCCTTCACCGCGCCGCGCGGGCAGAACGAGCGGACCTGGTGCTACCGGATCCGGCCGAGCGTGAAGCACACCGGGCGGTTCAGCCGGGTGGAGCTGCCGTACTTCAAGTCGGCGCCCTGCATCGAGGATCACGTCCAGAGCCTCGGCCAGTATCGCTGGGATCCGGTGGCGATCCCGGAGGAGCCGACGACGTTCCTCACCGGCATGCGCACGATGACCACGGCCGGGGACGTCAACACGCAGGTCGGGCTGGCGATCCACTACTATCTCTGCACCGCGCCGATGGCGGACGAGTACGTCTACTCCGCCGATTCGGAGTTCCTGATCGTGCCGCAGACCGGCGGGCTCGAGGTCTTCACCGAGCTCGGCCGGATGGAGGTGCGCCCGCTCGAGATCTGCATCGTGCCCCGGGGCATGGTGTTCCGCGTCAAGCCGCTGGACGGGCCGGCGCGGGGCTTCGTCTGCGAGAACTACGGCGCCAAGTTCGACCTGCCGGGACGCGGGCCCATCGGGGCCAACTGCCTCGCCAACCCGCGGGACTTCAAGACGCCGGTGGCGGCTTACGAGGACGTGGAGCGGCCCTCGACGCTCTACGTCAAGTGGTGCGGGCAGTTCCACGTCACCGAGATCGGGCACAGCCCGCTGGACGTCGTCGCGTGGCACGGCAACTACGCGCCGTGCAAGTACGACCTGCGGACCTTTTCGCCGGTGGGCGCGATCCTGTTCGATCATCCCGATCCCAGCATCTTCACGGTGCTTACGGCGCCCTCCGGCGTCGAGGGCACGGCGAACATCGACTTCGTGATCTTCCCGCCGCGCTGGCTGCCGGCGGAGGACACCTTCCGTCCGCCCTGGTACCACAAGAACATCATGTCCGAGTTCATGGGCAACGTGACGGGCGAGTACGACGCCAAGCCGCAGGGCTTCGTGCCGGGCGGCATGAGCCTGCACAACATGATGCTGCCGCACGGGCCGGACGCGGAGGCGTTCGAGAAGGCCTCGAGCGTGGAGCTGAAGCCGCAGAAGCTGGAGGACACCATGGCCTTCATGTTCGAGACGCGGTTCCCGCAGCACCTGACGCATTTCGCGGCCCACGAGGCGCCGATGCAGGACGACTACGTCGACTGCTGGGCGGGGCTCGAGAAGAAGTTCGACGGCACGCCGGGGCTGAAGTGAGGCGCCGCCGCTGATGCCCGGGTGGTGGCCGCTGGCGCTGGTCGGCGCGCTGCTGGTCGGCGTGCTGCTGTGGCGCCGCGCGGTCGCGCGGGGCGGGCGGCGGCGTCCCCACGGCGACGGGCCGGGGCCGGGCGGGTGGCGGCGCGACCCGCACGACCGGGAGGGCGGCCGCGGCGGCGACGACGCCGGCGATGGGGACTGAGGACGCGACTGGGGAGGAGCGCGGATGGCGCCGGCGCGGAGCTGGGTGAGGGGGGCGGACGACCCGGAGGGCGGGTTTCCGCTGCAGAATCTGCCTTACGGCGTGATCTCGCGCCCGGGCGAGGAGCCGCGCTGCGCGGTGGCGATCGGCCGCTTCGCGCTGGATCTGGAGGCGTTGGAGCAGGCGGGGCTGCTGCGCCTGCGGGAAAGCGCGGACACGGCGCTCGGCGTCTTCGGCGAGCCGCATCTGAACGCCTTCATGGGGCTGGGGCCGGAGGTCTGGTCCGCGGTGCGGCGGCGCCTGACGGAGCTTCTGGAGGAGGACGGCGATCCGGCGCTGAGGGCGGATGCGGGGCTCGCCTCGCGCGCGCTGATCCCGCTCTCCGAGGTGCGCAGCCATCTGCCGTTCCACGTGACCGAGTTCACGGACTTCTACTCGGGCAGACAGCATGCGGTGAACGCCGGGACCATGCTGCGCGGGCCGGAGAACCCGCTGCCGCCGAACTGGCTGCACATGCCGATCGGCTACAACGGGCGCGCCTCGACGGTGGTGGTCTCGGGAACCGACGTGGTGCGGCCTTGCGGTCAGCTGAAGCCGAAGGGCGCGGAGGCGCCGCATTTCGGGGCGTCGCGGCGGCTCGACTTCGAGCTGGAGATGGGCACGGTCGTCGGACTGCCCTCGGAGATGGGGCGGCGGCTGAGCGTCGCGGAGGCGGAACGCGCGATCTTCGGCTACGTTCTGCTCAACGACTGGTCGGCGCGGGACATCCAGGGTTGGGAGGCGCAGCCGCTCGGCCCGTTCCAGGCGAAGGTCTTCGCGACAACGATCGGCGCCTGGGTCGTGCCGGCGGACGCGCTGGCGCCGTTCCGCGCCGCGGCGCCCGAGCGGGAGGTTCCGTTGCTGCCCTATCTCGAGCAGGCCGAGCCGGGTCTCTTCGACGTCGTGCTGGAGGCGCGGCTGGAGGCCGAAGGGCGCGAGGCGCAGGTGGCGCGCACCAACTGGCGGGAGATGTACTTCTCGCCCGCCCAGCAGCTGGCGCATCACAGCGCCTCGGGCTGCGCCATGCGCACCGGCGACCTGCTCGGCTCCGGCACGGTGAGCGGGGCGGAGAAGGGAAGCTGGGGCTCGATGCTCGAGGCGAGCTGGGGCGGGAAGGA
>DATFKM010000071.1:0-5038 GCA_035268645.1 Paracoccaceae bacterium
CTCCGCCTCGCGCCCCGCCTACGGAATCGTCGAGTGGCGCTACGACGTCCACGACCAGACCGGCACGCGGACGATGACCTGGACCGCCGCGGTCCTGCACCTGAAGCGGCCCGAGAACCGCCCCGCCCCGGAGGAGACCCCATGACCAAGCCCGCCTACGTCGTCGTGCGTGCCGTGGTGCACGACCCCGCCGCCTACGAGGCCTACAAGAGCGCCGCTCAGGAGAGCATCGCCGCCGCCGGCGGGCGCTACCTGATCCGGGGCGGCGAGACGACGCCGCTGGAGGGCGGCCCCCAGGACCCTCGCCGCCTCGTGGTGCTGGAGTTCCCCGACCGCGCGACGGCCGAGGCCTGGTATCACGGCGACGCCTACCGTCACGCCCGAAGCCTGCGCGAGGGAATCGCCGAGATGCAGGCCGAGCTGGTCGAAGGCGCCTGAGCGGCGGGGCCTCGCCGCGCTCGGGCCCTCAATCCTCGCGCAGCGCCATCGCCGCCATCAGCTCGCCCATCTCCCGGTCGATCCGCGCCAGCGAACGGCGCGCCGCCGCCCCCGCCTCGGCGTCGCCCGAGACCATGGCGAGATCGGCCAGATGCGCCGTCGCCGCGCCGACGGCGTCGGCGAGCAGCGCGCCCCGCGCCGCGGGCGCCATCGCGAAGATCCGCTCCAGCGCCGCATAGAACGCGGCGGCCTCCGCCGTGTCGGGCGTCTCGGTCGGCCGATCGGCCGTGAAGCCTCCGCTCCCGCCCTCGGCGCCCTCGGCGCGGACCGTGCCCCTGCAGCTCATCGCCGTTTCCTCCCCTTGCGGTTGCATGTGCCGCTTCAAGGAACGACCTTCGGTACGCTAGAGCCTGCGCCGGCGACATCAAGACGCGTCGCGTCTCCGGCCCCCTCGCCGCGCGGCCCCGCCGCGGGGCGCGCGGCGCCGGGCGGCGCCTTCCCCTCGCCCCCGATTCCGCGCTACCTCCGGCCCCGCCATGATCGCCATCCGCAACCTCTCCTTCTCGCTCGCCGGCAAACCGCTCTTCGAGGGCGCCTCGGCCGTGATCCAGACCGGCCACAAGGTCGGCCTCGTCGGACGCAACGGAACCGGCAAGACCACCCTGTTCCGCCTGATCCGCGGAGAGCTCGCGCCCGACCGGGGCGAGATCGAGGTCCCCCGCAGCGCCCGCCTCGGCGGCGTCGCGCAGGAGGCGCCCGCCACGCGCGACTCCCTCCTCGACACCGTCCTCGCCGCGGACGAGGAGCGCGCCGCCCTCATGGCCGACGACAGCGAGGACCCCGCCCGCATCGCCTTCCGCGAGGAACGCCTCGCCGCCATCGAGGCGCATTCGGCGGAGGCCCGCGCCTCGTCCATCCTCCGCGGGCTCGGCTTCGACGCGGCGGCCCAGCAGCGGCCCTGCGAATCGTTCTCGGGCGGCTGGCGCATGCGCGTCGCGCTCGCCGCGACGCTGTTCTCGCGCCCGGACATCCTGCTGCTCGACGAGCCGACCAACTATCTCGACCTCGAAGGCACGGTCTGGCTCGAGAGCTTCCTCGCCACCGTCCCGGCCACCGCTCTCGTGATCTCCCACGACCGGGAGCTGCTGAACCGCGCCGTCACCGGCATCATGCATCTCGAGCGGCGCAAGCTGACGCTCTACGGCGGCGCCTACGACCGCTTCGAGGAGGAGCGCCGCCGCCGCCTCGCCAACGACGCCGCCGCGGCCGAGAAGCAGGCCAAGGCCCGCGCCCACATGCAGAGCTTCGTGGACCGCTTCCGCTACAAGGCGACCAAGGCCAAGCAGGCGCAGTCCCGTCTCAAGGCGCTGGAGAAGATGCAGCCGATCGAGGTGCATCAGGAGGGCTCGGTCCGCCCCTTCCGCTTCCCCTCGCCCGAGGCGCTGCCGCCGCCCCTGATGCAGGCCGAGGGCGTCAGCCTCGGCTACGACGGCGAGGCGGTGCTGCGGGACGTGAGCTTCCGCCTCGATTCGGACGACCGCATCGCCCTGCTCGGCGCCAACGGTCAGGGCAAGTCGACGCTCGCCAAGCTGATCTCCGGGCGTCTCGCGCCGCTCTCGGGCGAGTGGAAGGTCTCCCGCGGGCTGCGGGTCGGCTTCTTCGCCCAGCACCAGGTCGACGAACTGATCCCGGCGGAGACGCCGCTCCAGCACCTCGCCCGCCACCGTCCCGACGCGGCCCAGAAGGCGCTCCGCTCGGAACTGGCGGCCGGCGGCCTCGGCGCCGACGTCGCCGCGACGCCGGTGGACCGGCTCTCGGGCGGGCAGAAGGCGCGCCTGCTGATGCTGCTCGCGTCGCGCGAGGCCCCGCACGTGCTCGTCCTGGACGAGCCGACCAACCACCTCGACATCGACAGCCGCGAGGCGCTGGCCCAGGCCCTCGCCGAATACGAGGGCGCGGTGATCCTCGTCAGCCACGACCCGCATCTGGTGTCCGCGGTCGCGGACCGCCTCTGGCTGGTGAACGACGGCGCCGTGCGCGACTACGACGGCGATCTCGAGGATTACCGCCGCCAGCTCCTCGCGGAGCGCGGGGCCGGCGGGCGCGCCGCCGCCGAGCGCGCCGCGGAGGCGAAGGCCAAGGCCGCCAAGGCCGCGCCGAAGCGCAGCGCCTCCGATCTCCGCCGCGCGCTCGCGCCGCTCCGCGCCGAGGTCGCGAAATGCGAGGACCGCGTCGCCAAGCTGGAGGCGATGCGCGACGAGGTCGACCGCAGCCTGATGGACCCCGGCTTCTACATGGAGGCGCCCGCCGGCAAGCTCGAGGCGCTGCAGGTCCGTCGCGCCGAGATCGAGGCGGCGATGGAGCGCGCCGAGGCGCTCTGGATGCAGGCCCAGGAGCGCCTCGACGCCGAGACCGCGGCCGGCTGACGCAGCGTTTCGCGACGATCCGTTAATTCGCCGTCAATCCCTCGGCCCTCATGCTCGTTCGAGCAAAAGGGGAGGTTCGGATGCGCCATCTCGCAGGCTTCGCGGCGGCGCTGGCGCTCGCCGGCTGCGGCGCGGGATCCGTCGCGCTCGATCCGCCGGAGGTCACCCGCCCCGTCGCCCTCGTCGGATTCGCCTTCGAGGTGGACTGGAAGGCCGACCGCGCCGTGGCCCGGCTGGTCGGCGCCGCCGCGCCGCGTTCGGAAGCCGCCCGCCGCTCGCTTGCGCGCTCGGCGATCGAGGCGGCGACGCGCTGCGCCGTCCGCCCCGAGACCCTGCGCCTCACCCCGGACGGGGCGGCGGCGCGACTCGACTGCTCGGTCGTGCCGCTGATCGAGACCTGATCAGGAAACGGCCGCGCAGGCCTTCTCGCTCCGCACCCGGTCGAGCGCCTCGTATTCGCCCTTGAGCCGCGAGAGCTCCTCCGCCTCGTCGCCCGCCGCCAGGATGAACAGCGCCGGCCAGAACAGGATCAGCCCGACCCCCATCACGACCGCGTCGCGCTGCGCGGCGTCGTCCTGCTCGCCGGTCACGCGGTTCACCTCCGCCGCGACCCGGTTCAGTTCCTCGCCGATGCGATCGCAGTCCATCGCATCATACTGTGCCGAAGGGACGTAGGAGGCCTGAATCTCGTGCCCCTTCTTGGCGCATCCGGCCAGCGCCACCGCCATCGCCAGCCCCAGTCCGATCGTGCGTCGTGCCGTCATGGAAAGTTCCCCCCGCGGTGCTCGCCACCGTCAGGCACATGAACATTACTTTAATGAATTGTTCAAGCGCCGGATCGCTCTGCGAACCTGTGCGGCCGCGCTCGCCGGCCTCTTGCCTCCGTCCTTCGGTCATGCCAATCGGCGGCGCATGTCGGATCGTCCCCTCAGCGGCCGCGTGGCCCTCGTCACCGGCGCCTCGCGCGGCCTCGGCCACGCGCTCGCGCAGGCGCTCGGCGCGGCGGGGGCCGAGGTCGTGGCGCTCGCCCGCACCACCGGCGCGCTCGAGGAGCTGGACGATTCCATCCGCGCCGCGGGCGGCCCCCGCGCCACGCTGGTCCCGATGGACCTGACCGACGACGACGCGCTCGCCCGGCTCGGCGCCGCGCTGCACGGCCGCTGGGGACGGCTGGACCTGCTGGTCCACGCCGCCGTCCACGCGCCGCCGCTCAGCCCGGTCGAGCACGTCGACGCCAAGGATCTCGACAAGGCGATGGCGGTCAACGCGCGCGCCGTGCAGCGGCTGATCATGGTCCTCGACCCGCTGCTGCGCCTCGCCCCGGCCCCCCGCGCGGCGTTCTTCGACGACCCGCACGACACCGGCCGCTGGCATTCGGCCTACGCCGCCTCCAAGGCCGCCGGCCGGGTGTTCGTGGAGACCTGGGCGGCGGAGACCGAGCGCACCGCCCTCGAGGTCCGGCTCCTGACGCCGCCGCCGATGCCGACCGCGACCCGCGCGCGCTTCCGCCCCGGCGAGGACGCCGCGGCGCTCACGCCGCCGGCGGAGGCCGCCCGCACCCTCCTGCCGGAGATCGCGCCGGAACTCGCCCCGGCGCCCTGAGGCCCCGGGCCGAGCCCGAAGGGAACATTACCCGAACGGACCCCGTCCGGACCCCGCTCATCCCCCGTAGTCGGCGTCCGAGACCTTCTCGAGCCAGACCGCCGTGGTCCCGCTCTCGTCTTTTTCCTGCACCGCGACGTGGCACATCATCGTCTCGGGCGAGGCCCCGTGCCAATGCTCCTCCCCCGGCGGGATCCACACCACGTCCCCGGCCCGGATCTCCTGCACCGGCCCGCCGCGCGAGGCGAAGCGCCCCACGCCGGAAAGCACATGGAGCGTCTGACCGAAGGGATGCGTATGCCAGGCCGTCCGCGCGCCGGGCGTGAAGGTCACCCGCAGCGCCGCCACCCGCGCCGGGGGCTCGGCCGAATGGATCGGGTCCATGTACACCGTCCCCGTGAAATAGTCGGGGTTCGGACTGACCGTCGGGCGCCCCGCCCGGATGATCTCAGACATGCTTCAGCTCCCCTTTCTCGCCGCCAGCCGGGCGTTGCGCCCGCGCCGGCCGGCCTTGCCCGCATAGGGGTTCTCCCCCTTGCGCCAGAGGAGCCGGATCGGCGTCCCCTCCATAC
>DATFKM010000072.1:0-5797 GCA_035268645.1 Paracoccaceae bacterium
CGGCATCCGCCGCGGCGACTACGTGGTGCGGATCAACGACCGCAAGGTGCTGAACGGGGTGATGGAGGCGGCCGGGGTGCTCGATCCGGACGATCCCGAGCGCCACGCGGAGGCGCGCGGTGTGGTGATGCGCGCGATCGACAAGCTGGACCGGCTCGGCCCCGAGGGCGTGCGCGCCCTGCTCGGCGAGGGGCGGCGCGACGAGAGCGGGGACTTCACCAAGGGCGCCGGGCTCAGCCCGGAGCAGGCCGGGATCGTCGTCGCCTTCGTCGCGGCGCGGCGCGAGAACGGCCCGGCGACCTGCGCGCGCCTGCGCGAGTTGGTCGGCGCTTCGGCCCAGGGCGCCGAGGGTGTCGCGGAGCTGGAGGAGATCGCCGGGTTGCTCGACGGGCTCGGCTTCGGGGCGGACCGCGTGGTGATCGACCCCTCGGTGGTGCGCGGCCTCGGCTATTACACCGGGCCGGTCTACGAGGCCGAGCTGACCTTCGAGATCATGGACGAGAAGGGCCGGCCGCGCCAGTTCGGCTCCGTCGCCGGGGGAGGGCGCTACGACGATCTGGTGAAGCGCTTCACCGGGCAGAGCGTGCCGGCGACCGGCGTCTCGGTCGGCGTCGACCGGCTGCTCGCCGCGCTCGAGGCGACGGGGCATGCGGGGGCGGAGGCCGAGGGGCCGGTGGTCGTCACCGCGATGGACCGCGGGCGCATGGCCGACTACCAGGCGATGGCGCGGGAGCTGCGCGCCGCCGGCATCCGGGCGGAAGTGTTCCTCGGCGGCGGGAACATGGGAAAGCAGCTGAAATACGCCGACCGGCGCGCCGCGCCCGTCGCGGTGATCGAGGGCGAGGACGAGAGGGCCCGCGGGGTGGTGCAGCTCAAGGACCTCGCGCTCGGCGCCCGCCTCGCGGCCGAGATCGAGACGCACGAGGACTGGGCGCGGCAGCCCGCCCAGATCGAGGCGCCGCGCGGCGACCTCGTCGCCGAGGTGCGCGCCATGCTCGCCCGGCGCGTGGCCGGCTGAGCCCGATGTCCCCCGACCGCGCGCATCTGCCCGACGGCCGGCTCGGGGCGGGGCTCGACGCCCTCTCGGCCGAGGTCGCGCGCATCGACGCGCTCTTCGCCGAAGCGGGGGCGGAGGCGGTGGAGCCCGCCGCGCTGCAGCCCGCCGATCTTCTGCTCGCGCTCTATGGCGAGGACGTGCGCGCCAGGGCCTTCGTGGTGCACGACCCGGTCGAGGGCGAGATGATGCTGCGCCCCGACTTCACCGTCCCGGTCCTGCGCCTGCACGCCGAGCGCGGCGCGACGCCGGCCCGCTACCGCTACGCCGGCCCGGTCTGGCGACGGCAGGAGCCGGGCTCGACCCGCCCCACCGAATACCTGCAGGCGGGATACGAGAGCCTCGGCGAGCCCGACGACGTCGCCGCCGACGCCGAGACCTTCGCGCGGATCAAGGCGGCGCTCGGCGGGTTTCCGGTCGAGACGCGCACCGGCGACCTCGCCGTCGCCTTCGCCGCGGTCGCAGGGCTTTCGGCGCCCGAGCGGTGGAAGGCCGCCCTCCGCCGCCATCTCTGGCGCCCGGCGGCGTTCCGGGCGCTGCTGCACCGGCTCGGCCCCGGCCGTCCCGAGCCCTCGGAGAGCCGCGCGGCGCTGATCGCGGCGGCGGAGGCGGGCGACGCCGCGCTCCGCGCCTTCGTGATGGAGCGCGGGCCGCTGCCGGGGCTGCGCCCGCTCTCGGACGTGATGGACCGGGCGCGCGAGCTGGCGGCCGACGCCCGTCTCGCGCTCTCGGCCGAGGAGATCGCGCGGCTCGAGGCGACGCTCGCGGTCTCCGGCCCCGCCGACGCCGCGCTGGCCCGGCTGCGCGGGCTCGACCCCGCTCTCGCCCCGGCGCTCGACCGGCTGGAGCGGCGGCTCGAGGCGCTGGCCGCGCGCGGCGAGGACCCGTCGGCGCTGCCCTTCGACGCCTCGTTCGGCCGGGCGCTCGAATACTACGACGGCTTCGTCTTCGAGTTCGCCGCCCCCGGCCGCCCCGACCTGCCGCCGCTGGCCGGCGGCGGGCGCTACGACGCGCTGACCGCCCGCCTTTCCGGCGCGGCGCTGCCCGCCGTCGGCGGCATCCTGCGGCCCGAGGCGCTGCTCTCGGCGCGGGGGGCGGCATGAGCCGGCGCCTCCGCCTCGGCCTGCCCTCCAAGGGGCGCCTGCGCGACGCGGCCGTCGCCTGGTTCGCGGCGCGCGGGGTCGTCGTCTCCGGCGCCGCGGACGCGCGCGAATACGCCGGCCACGTGGCCGGGGTGGAGGGCGTCGACCTCGTGCTGCTCCCCGCCTCCGAGATCCCGCGCGAACTCGCCGCCGGCCGCCTCGACCTCGGCGTCACCGGCGAGGACATGATCCGCGAGCGCATCCCGGACGCCGACGCCCGCGTGGCGCTGCTCGCCCGGCTCGGCTTCGGGCACGCGGACCTCGTCGTCGCCGTCCCCGACGCCTGGGCGGACGTCGAGACCTGCGCCGACCTCGACGCCGTCGCCGGGCGCCACCGCGCCCGCACGGGACGGCCGCTGCGCATCGCCACCAAGTATCATCTGCTCACGCGGCGGTTCCTGCGCGCCCGCGGCGTCGCGGACTGCCTTTTGGTGGACAGCCAGGGCGCGACCGAGGGCGTGGTGCGCAACGGCGTCGCCGAGGCGATCTCCGACATCACCTCCTCGGGCGAGACGCTGAGGGCGAACAGGCTGCGGCCGCTCGACGACGGCGTCGTCCTGCGGTCCGAGGCGAATCTGTGTCTCGCCCGGCACGCCTTCCATCGAGTGGAAACGATGGGCCTTCTCTCGCCCGTGCTGACGACGCTGGGCCTCCCGACGCTTGAACCTTCAGCTTGATGGAAATAAAATATGACGAATGCGTGAAGGTGCGCCCGCGACCGTACGCGGGCGCCTTGGGAGAATGTGACGCCGCATGATCGGCCTGCCACTCCTGCGTTCGCCGCAGCAGCTCCGTTCCCGCGTGAAGTCGTGGCGGGCCTTCGGAGAGACGGTCGCGCTCGTCATGGTGCACGGTGCGCCGCACGAGGGTCACGCGTCGCTCGTGCGGGCGGCGCAGAAGGAGGCCGACCGCGTGCTGGTCACGCTCGTCCCGCCCGGAGACGCGCCGCCCGCGGACGAGTCGCCGGACGCGCCGTCTCCCCATGAACCCGCCGTCGCGGCGCTGATGGACGAGGTCGGCGCGGACGCGCTCTATGCGCCGTCGCGCCAGGTGTTTCGGCCGGAGGGCTTCGCCACCCGCGTCCATGTGGCCGGGCTCGCCGACGTGCTGGACGGCGAGGAGACGTCCGCCGCGCTCGACGCCTTCGCGGCAGACATGATCCGTCTCTTCGCCCAGACGCGGCCCGACGTGGCGGTGTTCTGCGAACTCGCCTGGCAGCGCCGCCTGATCGCCGAGCGCGTGGCGAAGGATTTCGACCTCTGCCCGCGGGTCGCCGTCGCCGAGACGGAGCGCGACGACGAGGGCGCGCCCGTCTGTCTCGCGGCCCCGGCGGCGCGCCCCCCCGCCGCCCGGCTCTGGCGGGAGCTTCGGCGCGCCGCCGCCGCGATCGCCGCCGGCGCCGAGGCGGAGTCGACGCTCGACGCCGCCGCGGACGCGCTGGCCGACGCGGGGGCCGAGGTCGAGTATCTCGACCTTCGGGACGCCGCCACGCCGTCCATCGCGATCGCCCCGAAGATCCGGGCGTCCCGACCCCGGCTTAGCGACACCGTGGCGGTCGGGGCGGGCAGCTGACGCCGCCGGCCCGCGGGCGCGGCGCTCAGCTTTCGGGCGGAGCGGCCTGCAGCCGGCCGTTCGCGGCGCCGGTCTGCGCCAGCGCCTCGATCAGCGCCGGCACCGCCCTGAGCGGGGCGGAGCCGAAGTCGATCCGGAAGAAGATCCGGTTCCCGATGCGCCGCGGATCGCCGAGCGCGTGCAGCGCCCCGTGCAGGTCCGGCGCCTCCTCCCCGTAGTTCGACTGCACGAACTCGAGGAACCAGAGCCGCAGCGGCGCCCAGTCGGGCATCCGCTGGCGGGTCTCGATCACCAGCTCGGCCGCCTGCCATTGGAAGGGATGGATCGCCAGCGCGAAGCCGGAGCTGTCCGGCGTCTCGATGGCGTCGAAGC
The DNA here is from genome assembly GCA_035268645.1 of Paracoccaceae bacterium. Lineage (GTDB taxonomy): Bacteria > Pseudomonadota > Alphaproteobacteria > Rhodobacterales > Rhodobacteraceae > Albimonas. Next base: position 4,141 of record DATFKM010000072.1, read on the forward strand.
CGATCTCGAGGCGCGAATCGACCCGCGGGTGCAGCACCCGGCCGTCCTTGGCGATCTCCAGGTCATGGCGGGATGGCAGGTTCAGGAAGCCCTCGCGCAGGATCCGGCCGTCCGGGCCGCGCCGCCAGGGTTCCGGCCGCACCGTCGCGCCGGCGTCGAGGGCCCGCGCGATGCGCTCCAGCATGTCGGCGAGATGCAGGTCCCGGATCGGGGCCAGCACGTCGTCCAGTCGTCGGTCCGCGACGGTCATGGCGTCCTGCCTGTTCATTTCACGCCGATCTCCGAGAGCGCCCGACGCAGTCCGGACGGGAGATCGGCGATCGGGTCGCCGGCGACGAGATCCGGCGGAGCGTCCTTCGCCTCGAGGTACCGCCAGCCTTGGAACGGCCTGCGCGGCATGGTCTCCGTGCGCACCACCTCGGGACCGAGGACGATCGCGCACCGCGTGACGCCGTCCTGTCCTTCGACCGGTTCCAGCGCCTCGATCCTCTGCCGGGCGAGCACCAGGCCCTTGAAGACCCAGTAAAGGCTCCCGCCCGTCAGCACCTCCTCCGCCCGGCGCGGCCACATGCGCGTCACGTGAACCGGGCGCGGGTCCAGCCCCTTTCGCCGCCGATCCGCCGACTGGCGTCGTTGCCAGTCGATCAGGTCGTCCACCCGCTCGGCGCCGACGCAGAGTTTCAGCAGGTGGAGGGCCCGGTCCGTCATGGCGTCTCCCATGCTCTACGAAAGTAGCACCTAGCGTGGATCACGCTAAGTCCATAGATTCTAAAAGATTTCAATTCGAAACCGGAGCGTGGCGCTCCCCGGGGGGCTCAGTCGGCCGCCCGGTTCCGCGCCGCGTAATCCTGCAGCGGCGCCACGTCGAGCGCCCCGTCCCGGCGGTCCGCCAGCGCCCGCGCCGCGGCCCGCGCGCCGGCCGCGGTGGTGTAGTAGGGGATCTTCCCGTAGAGCGCGAGCGAGCGGATCTCCTTGGAATCGGCCACGGACTGCGCGCCCTCGGTGGTGTTGAACACCAGCGCGACGTCGCCGTCCTTGATCCTGTCGACGATGTTCGGGCGGCCCTCGTAGACCTTCTTCACGGTCTCGGCCTCGATCCCCGCCTCGCGGAGATGCGCGGCCGTGCCGGAGGTCGCGAGGATCTCGAAGCCGAGGCCGGCGACGGTCCGGGCCGCCTCCACGATCGTCGCCTTGTCGGCGTCGCGCACCGAGACGAAGCAGCGCCCGCCCTCCGGCAGCGCCACGCCCGCGCCGATCTGGCTTTTCAGGAAGGCCCGTTCGAAGGTGGCGTCGATGCCCATCACCTCGCCGGTGGAGCGCATCTCCGGCCCGAGCAGGGTGTCGACGCCGGGGAAGCGCGCGAAGGGCAGCACGGCCTCCTTGACCGAGACGTGCCGGGTGCGCGGCGAGACGAGGTCGAAGGCCGTCAGCGGCTCGCCCGCCATCACCCGCGCCGCGATCGCCGCGATCGGCGAGCCGACCGCCTTCGCCACGAAGGGCACGGTGCGCGAGGCGCGGGGGTTCACCTCCAGCACGAAGATGTCGCGGTCCTGCACCGCGAACTGCACGTTCATCAGCCCGCGCACGCCGAGGCCGCGCGCCAGCGCCTCGGTCTGCGCCTCCAGCTCGCGCACCAGGTCCTCGGAGAGCGAGTAGG
>DATFKM010000073.1:0-10420 GCA_035268645.1 Paracoccaceae bacterium
TGCTCCGCGCGCGGGACGTGGCGGGCCCGCTCGACGGCCCCGCCTCGGACGCCGCCGTGCCCGCCGCGGCGCCGGTCGCCGAGGCGATGCGCGCGGCGGTCTCGGTCGAAGGCGCGGGCGAGGCCGACGCGCTGCTGCATGCCGCCCGAGAGCTCGGCCACCTGCCGGCCGCCCCAGTCGGCGAGGCCGACGAGGGCGAGCTGACGGGCCACCCGCTCGGCGCGCTCGGCCTTCGCGACCGAGGCGCCGATCCTGCTGATGGACGAGCCGTTCTCGGCGCTCGACCCGCTGATCCGCGGCAAGCTGCAGGGCGAGCTGCTGGAGCTTCAGCGCGAGCTGCGGCGCACCATCGTCTTCGTCAGCCACGACCTCGACGAGGCGTTCCGCATCGGCGACCGCATCGCGATCATGGAGGGCGGGCGCATCGTGCAGTCGGGCGCCCCGGCGGAGATCTTCTCGGCGCCGGCGACGCCCTACGTCGCGGATTTCGTGGCCCACATGAATCCGCTCGGCGTGCTCCGCGCGCGGGACGTGGCGGGCCCGCTCGACGGCCCCGCCTCGGACGCCGCCGTGCCCGCCGCGGCGCCGGTCGCCGAGGCGATGCGCGCGGCGGTCTCGGTCGAAGGCGCGGTGCGGGTGACGGGAGACGACGGCGGAACCGTCGGCTGGATCACGCGGGGGGCGATCCTCGCCCGCCTGCTGGATCCTCGCGGCGGCGCCTGAGCCGGGCCCGGCGCCGCCGCGGGCGGTCGTGAGGGAGCGCGACGTCCTCCGGGGAGGCGGGGGACGTCGCGGCGGGGCGACCTCAGAGGGAGGAGGCCGGCCGGTTCCGACGACGCGCCCCGGCCGCCCGGACCGCCGCGACGGCCCGCCGCAGCGCCTCGATCAGCCGTCGAAGGGTCGCCTCGCCCGGCGCCGTCGCGATCTCGCGGCGGTCCTGGCAGCCCCAGACGTAATCATGTGCGTACTGTCTCATGGCCTTTGGCTCCTGACGCTTCCGGCGCCTTCGCACCGTGATTCGACCTTGCCCCCATGGGAGTGACAGCTGCGTGACAACGCGGCGTCAGCCTGTCGGCGCGGCGCTCCGGAACCGCCTTCGGCCGCCTCCGTCGCCCCGAAAGACGCGGAACGATACCCGAACACGGGCCCGCGCCGGGACCCGCTTGCACGCCGCGCGCGATCCGATAGGCTGCCCTCACGCAAAGAAGGACGCGCCCCGCAGAGGGCGCGAGGGAGGACACGACATGCGCTTCACCACCCGCGCGGCGGTCGCCGCCGCCGCTCTCGCCGTCGCCGCCGGCCCGGCTTCGGCCGACACCTTCGTCCGCATGGTCACGGGCCCCTCGGGCGGTTCCTGGTATCCGCTCGGCGCCAAGATCATGCAGGTGTTCCAGTCGGAGATCGACGGCATCGCCACCTCGAGCACGTCGGGCGGCGGCGTCTCCAACATCAAGGCGGTCGACGCCGGCGACGCCGAGATCGGCTGGTCCTACGCCCACACCGCCGCCAACGGCTATGTCGGCCGCGGCAAGTTCGACGAGGCGCACGAGGACGTCCGGCACTTCGCGACGCTCTATCCGGCCATGTTCCAGATGGCGGTGCGCGAGGACAGCGACATCGAGACCATCGAGGACCTCGCCGGCGCCAACATGAGCCCCGGCAAGACCGGCTGGACGGGCACGGCCTTCGCCGAGTCGATCCTGAAGGCGCACGGCTTCTCCTTCGAGGACGTGAAGGCCGCCGGCGGCACCGTGCATCACGTCGACTACACGGAGTCGGTGGCCCTGATGAAGGACGGGCATGTCGAGGCCTTCATGGCCGCCACCTCGATGCCGCAGGCGAGCTTCCTGGAGCTCGAGACCTCTCCGGGCATCCGCTTCATCGGCCTCACCGAGGAGAAGCAGCAGGAGATCATCGACGCCAATCCCGGCTACATCCCCGGCCTGATGCCGGCCGGCGTCTACGAGAGCGTCGAGGAGGACGTGCTGACGCTCGGCATCGTCACCAACATGGTGGTGAGCGCCGATCTGTCCGACGACCTCGTCTACGAGATGTGCAAGACGTTCTGGGACAACCACGAGGAATTCGCGGCGGTGAAGGGCATCTGGAACCGCGTGAAGCTCGAGAACGCGCTCGACGGCGTGGCGATCCCGGTGCATCCGGGCGCGCAGCGCTGCTACGACGAGCTCGGCGTCGGGAGCTGACGCCAGAGGGGGGCGCGGCGCCGTCCGCGCCGCGCCCCCGCCTCCGTTCGGCCGCGCCGTCCTTTCGGACCCGAAGGGCGGGGCGCGCCGCGCAGGCTCCGCCCCGGGCGGAGTTCCGAGCCGCCCGAGGGATTCCCCCATGACCGACGCCGCCGCCGCCCATCAGGAGGCCCGGACGCCCGGCTTTCTCGAGAGCCTGCTCGTCGCACGCGCGGCGCCCGCCGCGCAGGCGCTGATGTACACGCTCGCCGCGCTGTCGGTCGGGCTCGCCCTCTTCCATCTTCACGCGGCCGTGTTCGGCGCGCCCGAGGGGCGGGCGTTCCGCTCCACGCACCTCACCGTGATGCTTCTGCTGGCCTTCTTCCTGCGGCCGCTGATGCGCCCCTCGGCCACCTCGCCGATCGTCGTGGGAGACGCCGCGGAGACGCTTCGCCGCTCGGTCGGCCTCGGCGTGGACCTCGCGCTGGTGGCCGCGGTGCTTGCGGTGCAGGTCTGGACGATGATCGACATCGACGCCTTCCAGCTCCGCCTCGGAGAGAAGCAGCCGGGCGATCTGCTCGCGGGGGGCGTCCTGATCCTGATCGTGATGGAGGCGACGCGCCGGCTGGTCGGCTGGGCGATGGTGATCATCACGGTGTTCTTCATGCTGCACGCGCTCTACGCGCCGTATTTCCCGGGTTTCTTCTACGGCCCGCCTGTGAGCTTCCCCAAGTTCATCGACACGCTGTTCCTTTCGACCGACGGCCTTTTCGGCATCCCGCTGCATGTCTGCGCGACCTACATCATCCTCTTCATCATCTTCGGCGCGGTGCTGGTGCGCTCCGGCGCCGGCAAGTTCTTCATCGACCTCGCCGTCGCGCTCACCGGCCGGCGCATCGGCGGCCCGGCCAAGGCCGCGGCCGTCGCCTCGGGTTTCATGGGCACGATCTCGGGCTCGGCCGTCGCCAACGTCGTGACCACGGGCGCCTTCACCATCCCGATGATGAAGCGCATCGGCTATCGTGCGAAGTTCGCCGCGGCGGTGGAGGCCTGCGCCTCCTCCGGCGGGCAGATCACGCCTCCGATCATGGGCGCCGCGGCCTTCCTGATGGCCGAGTTTCTCGCGGTGCCCTACACGCACGTGATCCTCGCCGCCTCGATCCCGGCCGCGCTCTACTTCGCCACGGTCTATTTCATGGTGCATCTCGAGGCCGAGAAGCACGGCGTCGGGCGCATGGACGAGGCCGACATCCCCGACGCCTGGGAGACGCTGAAGGACGGCTGGCACCTCCTGATCGCGCTCGGCGTGCTGGTGGCCTGCCTGCTCTACGGCTGGACGCCGATGAAGTCGGCGGTCGTCGGGCTCGCCTCGCTCGTGGGTCTGAGCTTCATCAACCCGCACACGCGGATGAGCCCGGTGGACATGCTCGCCGCGCTCGAGGAGGGCGTGCGCGCCACCGCGCCGGTGGCGATCGCCTGCGCCTGCGCGGGGCTGATCATCGGCTCGGTCTTCGTCTCCGGCCTCGGGTTGAAGTTCACCCAGTCGGTGATCGAGATCTCGGGCGGCAACCTTCTGATCCTGCTGTCGCTGACCGGCGTCGCGGCGATCATCCTCGGCATGGGGATCACCACCACGGCGGTCTACATCACCGTGGCGGCGCTGATCGTGCCGGCGGTGGTGCGGATCGGGGTCGAGCCGATCGCGGCGCACATGTTCGCGTTCTATTTCGGCGTGGTGAGCACGATCACGCCGCCCGTCGCGCTCGCCGCCTTCGCGGCGGCCGCGATCGCCGGGACGCGACCGATGGCGACGGCCTTCGAATCGACCCGCGTCGGAATCGCCAAATATCTGATGCCGCTGGCCTTCGTGTACAATCCGGCGCTGCTCTGGATCGGGCCGGTCTGGCTCACGCTGATCTCGGCGACCCTGGCGATGGCCGCGATGTGGGTGCTCTCGGTCGGTCTCGAAGGCTGGCGCGGGGGGCCGGTGGGGCCGCTGCGCCGGGCGATGTGCGTGACCGGCGCGATCGGGATGCTCTGCCCGCCGACCGGCGCGGTGCTCGGCGCGCCGGGCTGGGCGCTGGTCGCGGCGGGACTCGCCCTGGCGGCGGCGGGGATTTATGCGCCGGGGCGCCCCGCGCTCCGGACCGAGGCCGCGCGGGCGCGCGCCGGACGGGGAGGCTGACATGGGACGGATCTTCCTCGGCAAGCCGAGCCACTGGATCGGACTTCTCGTCGTCCTCGGCCTGCTGGCGGCGACGGGATCCGCGCGCCTTCAGGTGACGGCGTTCAACCTGCACACCGCGGTCCTCGCCGCCTGCGCCGCCGCGCTGGTCGGTCTCGTGGTGCTGACGGTCCGGCGGGGCGAGCGGGTGACGCGCGACCCGATTCCGGAGCCGCGCGATCCGGGCTAACGGCCGAGCGCGGCGCGGTTGAACACCACGCCCGGGTCGAGCCGCCCCTCGAAGGCCGCGACGATGTTCTCGGCCGCCTGAACCGCCATGGCGCGCATGGATTCGTGGGTCATCGCCGCGACATGCGGAGTCAGGAGCGCCGGGCCGAGCGTGAGCAGGGGGTCGCCGGCGGGCACGGGCTCCTCGCGGAAGACGTCGGTGGCGTAGAAGGCGGGCGGAGCGGCGAGGAGGGCCGCCTCGTCGACGATGTTTCCTCGGGCGCAGTTCACGATCTGTGCCGCGGGTTTCAGGCGCGAAAGCCGCTCGGCCCCGAGCATGTCGCGCGTCTCCTCGGTCAGGGGGACATGCACGGCGACCACGTCGGCCTCGGGCAGGGCGGCGTCGAGGTCGGGCGCCGCCTCCACGCCCTCCGGCAGGTCGTCGCGGTACTTGTCGTGCCCCAGCACCCGCATCCCGAAGGCGAGCGCGAGCCGCGCGACGCGGGAGCCGACGCGGCCGACGCCGATCACCAGCAGCGTCTTGCCGTGCAGCTCGAAGCTGGCGCGGCCGTTCTCGGCGCGGGCGGTCCAGTCGCCGGCGCGCGTGGCGCGGTCATGCGCGACGAGGTTGCGCGCGCCGGCCAGCATCAGCGCCATGGTGTGCTCGGCCACGCTGCGGGCGTTGGCGTCGGCGGCGATGCAGACCGGCACGCCGCGACCCGAGCAGTGCTCGACCGCGACGTTGTCGCAGCCGACGCCGTGGCGGGAGACCACCTCGAGCCCGTTCATCGGGCCGAGCCGCGCCTCGTCGAGCCGCATCAGCCGCACCAGCACGCCGTTCGCGCCCGCGGCGGCGGCGTCGAAGGCCTCCGGCCCGGCGCCGGGCGGCAGCTCCCGGATCTCGAGGCCCGCGCGCTCCAGCACGGCGCGGCCGTCCGGATGGATCGGCTCGGTGATCAGCACGGTCTTCATGGGCGTCCCCCCTGGCGTTTCGGCGGAGCTTGGCCGCCTCTGGCGACGGGGGCAAGCCGGGGGGGCGTGACGCGTGCGCGCCGCACGCCTAGGCTGCGGGCCGGACGCCGCGCGATCGCGGCCGAGGCGAGCGGCCCGGCAGAGGCCGCCTGAGGGAGGACGACCGGGATGGCCGAACGCCGCATGGCCTACGACGACCTGCGAAGCGCCCGCTGGCTGGCGCGCGACGACACCCAGCGCAGCTGGAACCACCGCAGCCGCATCATGCAGATGGGCTACGGGCCGGAGGACTGGACCGGCAAGCCCGTCATCGGGATCGTCAACACCTGGTCCGACATCCAGCAGTGCCACGCGCATTTCCGCGAGCGCGTCGAGGACGTGAAGCGCGGGGTGCTGCAGGCCGGCGGCTTCCCGCTGGAGCTGCCGGCGATCAGCCTCTCCGAGCCGATCGTGAAGCCCTCCACCATGATGTACCGCAACTTCCTCGCGATGGAGACGGAGGAGCTTCTGCGCTCCCACCCCATCGACGGGGCGGTGCTGATGGGGGGCTGCGACAAGACCACGCCCGGCCTGACGATGGGCGCGATCTCGATGGGCATTCCGGCGGTGTTCCTGCCGGCGGGGCCGATGCTGCGGGGGACGTATCGCGGCGGCGCGCTCGGCTCGGGCTCGGACATCTGGAAGAACTGGGAGAACGTGCGCGCCGGCGAGACCTCGATGGAGGAATGGCAGGAGGTGATCGGCGGCATCGCCCGCAGCTACGGGCACTGCATGACGATGGGCACGGCCTCGACGATGACCGGCATCGCCGACGCGCTCGGCCTGACGCTGCCCGGCGCCTCCTCGATCCTCGCCGCCGACGCTGCCCATCCGCGCATGAGCGCGGCCTGCGGGCGGCGCATCGTCGACATGGTCTGGGAGGACCTCACTCCCGCCCGCGTGCTGAGCCAGGCGAGCTTCGAGAACGCCGTGACCGTGGCGATGGCGATGGGCTGCTCCACCAACGCCATCATCCACGTCATCGCCATGGGAAGGCGCGCCGGGCTCGACGTCTCGCTCGATCTGTTCGAGGCGAAGAGCCGCGAGGTCGGCGTGATCGCGAACGTCCGGCCTTCGGGCGACGAATACCTGATGGAGGACTTCGCTTACGCCGGCGGCTTCAAGGGGCTGATGAGCCGGCTGAAGGAGAAGCTGGACCTCTCGGCCCTCACGGTCACGGGGCGGAGCTGGGGCGAGGAGCTGGAGGGCGCGCAGGTCTGGAACGAGGACGTGATCCGCCCCCTCTCCGACCCGATCTACGCCGAAGGCGCGCTGGCCGTGCTGAAGGGCAATCTCGCGCCCGACGGCGCGGTGATGAAGCCCTCCGCCTGCGATCCGCGGTTCCTGAAGCATTCCGGGCCCGCGGTGGTGTTCGACAGCTACGAGGACATGAAGGCCTGGGCGGACGATCCGGACGCGGACGTGACGCCCGACCACGTCATGGTGTTCCGCAACGCCGGCCCCGTGGGCGGGCCGGGGATGCCGGAATGGGGCATGCTGCCGATTCCGCGCAAGCTGCTGGCCGATGGCGTGCGCGACATGGTCCGCATCTCCGACTGCCGGATGAGCGGCACCAGCTACGGCGCCTGCATCCTGCACGCGGCGCCCGAGGCCTTCGTCGGCGGGCCGCTGGCGCTGGTGCGGACGGGCGACGTGATCACGGTGGACGTGGCCGCGCGGCGGCTCGACATGGAGGTCTCGGTGGACGAGCTCGCCGCCCGCCGCGCCGTCTGGAGCCCGCCCGAGCCGCGCTTCACCCGCGGCTACGGCTGGATCTACTCGCGCCACATCGGGCAGGCGGACAAGGGCTGCGACTTCGACTTCCTCGAGACCGCCTTCGGCGGCCCCACGCCCGAGCCCGCGATATGGTGAGCGATGCCGAGGCGCGCGCGCGGGAGGCCGTGCCGCGCGACCTCGAGGGGCGGGTGGCGCTGGTGCTCGGCGCGGGCTCGATCGGGCCGGGCTGGGGCATCGGCAAGGCGATCGCCTGCCGCTACGCTGCGGCGGGCGCCCTCGTCGTGGCGGCGGACCGGGAGCGTGGCGCGGCGGACGGGGCGGCGGCGGAGATCGCCGCGCTCGGCGGTCGGGTGGAGGTGGAGGCGGTGGACGTGCTCGACGACGCGGCGCTCGTCGATCTGGTGCGCGCGGTCGAGGCGCGGCACGGGCGGCTGGATCTGCTGCACTGCAACGTCGGGCTCGGCAAGGCCGGGCCGGGGGCGGAGACCTCCGCCGCGGAGTTCCGGCGCTTCGCGGAGGCGAACCTGACCTCGGTCCACGTCGCCGCGCAGGCGGCCCTGCCGGGGATGCGCGCGAGGGGGGCGGGCGTGATCCTCGCCACCTCCACCGTCGCCTCGCTGCGCGAGCCCGGCTATCCGCATCTGGCCTACGGGGCCACCAAGGCGGGGCTGAACCACCTGATCCGGCTGATCGCGGTGGAGGAGGCGCCGCACGGCATCCGCGCCAACCTCGTCGTGCCCGGGCTGATCGACACGCCCCGGATCGCGCGGACGCTCGCCGGCGCCTATGGCGAAGAGATGCGCGCGCGCCGGGCCGCGCAGGTCCCGATGGGCCGGATGGGCGAGGCCTTCGACGTCGCGGACGCGGCGCTGTTCCTCGCCTCGGACCGGGCGCGCTACGTCACCGGGGCCGAACTGGTGGTGGACGGGGGCCTCACGGCGACGGTGCGCGGCGGCTAGGCGGGGAAGTCCGCCGCCTCGCCCTCGAAGGCGGGCTCGAGATCGACGGCGAGCGAGGTCAGCATCCGCGCGACGCAGACGTAGAAGCTGGCGGTGAGGGTCAGCTCCACCACCGCCTCGGGCGCGAAATGCGCCTTCAGCTCGGCCATGGCGGCCTCCGACGCGCCGGGGCCCTCGGTGATCTCCTCGGTGGCGCGGAGGGCGGCGCGTTCGGCGGGGGTGAAGAGGTCGCTCCCCGGCCAGTCGGCCAGCGCCGCGATCTTGGCCTCCGGCACGCCGGCGTCGAGCGCCATGCGGCGGTGATGCGCCCACTCGTAGACGGCGCCCGAGAGCTGCGCGCCGCGCAGGATCATCAGTTCGCGCAGGGCGCGCGGCGTCGTCGTCTCGAGCCGCAGGCGCCAGGCGAAGTCGATCCACGCGTCGAGCATGCCGGGTGCGGCGGCGAGCACGCGATAGAGGTTCGGCACCTCGACCCCCCGGGCCCGCACCCCCTCGAACAGCGCGGCGAGCGCCGGATCCTCCGGCGTCGGCGGACACATCTCCAGACGGGCCATGCGGCGATCTCCCTCCCTCCGCGGTCGTCTCGGCGACCTCGGAGCGCAGCCTAGTGCGGGCGCGACGCCGGGCCAAGCCTCGCTGCGCTTGGCAAGGAAGCGTCAACGCCTTTAGCCTAGATCTAGCGGGCCGAGACGGGCAAAGGGGGCATATGATGCGAATCCTCACGATCGTTTGGACGCTCCTTCTGGCGGGCGGCGCCGCGGCGGGGCCTTCGCTCGGGGTCCGCGTCACGGTGGATCTGCCGGCGCTCTGCACCGCCGAGCACAAGCCGATACGCGAGGAGATCGCGGTCGCCTGCCTGTACCGGGAGGGGTTCGTGCTCATGGCGCGCAACCGGCGAGAGGCCGGCGCGCTGACCGTCGCGATCGGCCGATTCCGCGCCGTGATCCCGCCCGGCGAGTCGCGGGCGATCGCCGACGCGCGCGGCCCTTCCGCCGCGCGGCTGCCGGTGGCCCTGACCGTCGCCGGCGACGTGGCGCGGCCGGAGGATCTCGGCCTCGAGATGGAGCGCCGCTGAGGCGGCGCGCAGGGCACGGGCTCGCGCGGCTCGATCATCGGAGCGAGGCGTGTCCCGACGCCCCGCCTTCGACCTCATCGCCGCGGGATCGTGCCGGCCGCGGAAGTCCGCTCGGCGCCGGTCACGGATCGGCCCGATGCGGGCGAGGGCCGCTAGCCTGTCGCATCCGGTTCGGTGGCGGCGGCGAGCCGTCCGTCGCGACCGGGTCCGCCACGGGCGAGCGCCTCCGTCCGCCGCGGCGGACGCGGCGCGATGCGCGGCGCCCGCAGCGTCGGAGCGGCGGTCGGCGTCCTGGAGGCTTCGGCCGCGACCTCGGTTTCCGACCCGTCGGGCGGGCGGGCGCCGGCCGACGCGGCGTCGCCCGGCGCCTGGCGCCAAGCCGCGGGTGCCGGACCGGGCAGGGCCGACGCATGAAGCCTTGGCCGTGGCGGGCGCCCGGCCGGGGCCTCGTCGCCGGCTCTCGGCCCGAGCGCGTCGTCGAGCCGACGCCGGAGCGCCGCGGCGGCGGCGTCGGCCGGCGCGAGCGCCTGTGCGACCGCGTCTCGCACCCTCTCCGCCGCGGCGCGCCAGTTCGGGACTTTCGTGTCGGACGCCGGCCGCCCCCCCGGCGCCGACGGCAAGGCCGCGATCGCCTCTGACGGCGATCCCGCCGCGGGCGCGGCGGTCTCGAGCCGCGGAGCCGCCGATTGGGGGCCGACGCGATGGGGAGCGGAGGCCGCCTCGGCGGTCTCGATCGCCCGCGGCGCCGTGTCCTGCCCCAGCGGCACGGGCCCCGGGCTCGCCGACGCGGTGAGCGGCGTGGTCGGTTCCGGCGCCGGCGTCGCCGGCGCTTCGCCCTCCCGCAGGCCGGTCAAGGCTAGACCGAAGAGGAAGTCGTCCGTCAGGGCGAAGGCGGCCTCGATCCCCTCGGCCCGCGCGACGTATCGCCCGGGCGCCAGCCCGTCCGCCCTGAACTGGCCGAAACGGTTGGAGACCGTCGACGCCGCGACCTCGCCCGCGGCGTCGAGGATCTCCACCCGCCGCTCGGCCGCCGGCGCGCCCGAGCCCGTCGTGAGCAGCCCGG
>DATFKM010000074.1:0-3857 GCA_035268645.1 Paracoccaceae bacterium
GGATTGAGGTGGAAGCGGCGGCCGTCGGCGAGCTCCAGCTCGACGCGGTGGTTGGTGCCGGCGAAGCGCTCCGCCGGTGTGCGGATCTCGACGGCGAGGCTGTCGACGCGCATGTGCTGCCAGGCGGCGCGGAGGCTGATCCGCCGCCGTCCCGCGGCGAGGCCGTAGCGCCGGATCGGGCCGCGCAGGCCCGGCCCGCCCCAGAGCCGGCCGAGATCGTCCGCGACCGCGACGCGGCGGTTGCGGGCCCAGGCGGCCTCGGCCGCCTCGGCGTAGCGGCGGGCGCCGTCGGGATTCGGGTGGCCGATGGCTGCGATGCGGCACTGCAGGGGATCGACGTCGGCCCGGCCCTCGCGCAGGCGGTCGTCGTAGGCGGCGCAGGCGTCGCGGCGCTCCTCCGCGACGGGATCGTCCGGCGCGACGCGGAGCGCGGTCGCCAGCGGGTCGGCGGCGAAGCTCCGGCTCCAGTCGTCGAGCGACTCCGGCGGGCTGGGTGAGAACAGGAGCGGGTCAGGCGCGGCGACGCTGTTGGCGGGGCCGAAGGCGGGATGAGCGAAGACGATCCCCGGCCCGCGCGTCGCGGGGTCGGCGTGGCGTTCGGCGACGGCGAGGCGCAGCCAGTGCAGCTGCAGGCGCGCGAAGCGGCGGTTCTGGCGGGCGACGTGCCGGGCGACGGCCGTGCCGACGGGCTGCAGGGCGCCGAGCATCGAGACCGCGGCGACGAGCGCCGTCGGCCGGGAGAGTTCGGAGAGCGGGGCGAAGTAGCCGCACTGCACGATCACGGCGTTCGGCCAAGTCTCCCGCATCCGGCGGAGCAGCGCCTTGACGTCGACGTAGCAGTTGCGGCGCACGTCCTGCGCGAGCGCGTGGCGGTCGGTGTCGGGATTCATCACCGTCGTCACGCCGAAGTCGTTGAGCCCGGCGACGCAGACCGCGAGTTCGACCTCCGGGTCGGCGGGCCCCGAGGCCTGCTCCATGGCGGTGGGCGAGCCCCAGGGCACCTCGCGCCAGTGCGGGTGGCGGGCGGGGTCGAGGGGCGGCTTCACCTCGTCCTCGCGGATCACGGCGCCGGAATGGGCGCGGCGGTCGAGCTCGACGCCCTCCTCCCCCCGGCCGAGCCGCGCGGCGACGGCCTCGGCGAGGCGGCGGTCGAACTTCTCCTCCTCCCGCAGCCCCTGGCCCCAGGCCACCGAGTCGCCGACCGTCACCGCCTTCACAGCCCGAGCTCCCGGCTGAAGGCGTTGCCGCAGACGTCGAAGGGGTCGAGCCGGGCGCGCACGCGCTTCCAGCGGTCGGCCTCAGGGAAGGTCGCGGCGAGCGCGTCGGCGTCGAGGCCGTGATGCTTGCCGAGATGCGGGCGCCCCTGCAGCTCGGGGTCGTCGCGGAGCGCCCGGACGATCTTCGCGAGCTCGGGCTTGGCGTAGTCGTCGCGGAGCTCGACCATCCGCTTGCGGCCGCGCAGGACGTTGTAGAGCTCCGGCTCGACCGGGAACGGGATCTCGATCAGCGCGACCGCCCGCCCGTGCTCCGGCGCGAGCAGCTGGCCGGAAGGCGCGGTGAAGCGCACGCCGATCGGCACGGCGAAGAAGACGTCGCTCTCCAGGATCAGCTCGATCACCCGGTCCATCGCCTTCGCGACCTTCGTCGCCGGCACCGCGATCTCGGAGGAGATGGCGCTCGGCGGCGGCTCGGGCGGGACGTTCGGCGGCCGGTCCTCCTTCTCCCGGCGGAGCGCGATGTAGGAGGCCGTGGCGTGCCCGCCCTTGAAGGGATCGGTGTTGTGACGCTGGCGGAAGTAGGTGTTGTCGACCCCGAAGGCCACGTTCTTGCGGGTCTTCGAGGGGTTGACGCCGAAGTCCTGCAGGGGCGCCGTCAGCCACTCCCAGAAGCCCTTCTCGCGCTCGGTCGGATCCGGGTCGTCGGGAACCCGTGGCTCCGGGATGTCCTGTTTCAGCACGAGGCAGAGCACGTCCTCGGCGGAGCCCGAGACCTGCGCCCGGGCGGTGTTGAAGTAGAACGCGACGTGGCGTGCCTGGTCGACGAACTCCGGAACCTCGCCGACGCCGGGGATCGTCCGGGTCGGCCCCTCGAGCTGCGGGCGCAGGTAGCTCCAGGGCGGCAGGTCCGTCTCCTCGCGCAGCCAGTATTCGTCCACCGTGCGGATCGTGTAGGCGACCGCGACGCCGCAGCAGCCGTAGCCGGCGACGACGGCGGCGAAGGTCTCGTCGTCCTGGATCAGCGCGGTCTCGTGCTCGGTCGTGTCGGCCTCGAAGGCGGCGCGGTCGGTGATCCCGTCGGTCGGCTCGATGCGGAGGAAGCGGACCAGCGGCTCGCCGGCGCGGGAGCGTGTGACGCAGACCATCTCCGCCGAGAGCACGTCGTCGGCGAGGGTCGCGAGGCGAACGCCGGAGCCGTGGGTGGCGGTGTTGACCGCGCCGGCGAGGGTCTGCCCGTCGAAGGAGCCCATGTTGCGGAGCGCGAGGCCGCGCCGGGCGAGGTGGATGCGGTTGAGCTGCTTGAGCGCGGTGCCGGCGGCGACGCGCACCGGCGTCTCGCCCGGCGCGAGGCCCGGCGGGTCGGCCTTCAGAAAACCCTCGTCGGGCAGCAGGCCCTCCAGCGAGCCGCCGAGCCGCTCGGCCACCTCGCGAAGGAAGTCCTCCGGCGAAAGCCCGGTGGCGGCGGTCACGCGCTCGACGTCGCCGGAACCGGTCACCGCATCGATCAACGCCTCCTTCAGGGCCGCGGGATCGGCCTCGGAGATCGCCTCGCGAAAGTTCTCGATCAGCGCGCGAAGGTCCGACGGTGAATCGGGCAGGTGATCCTGCAGGACATCGCGCACCGTGGCCGAGCCCGAGATCAGCAGCCGGCCGACATCCATCTCCGAGATCGCGCCGTAGGTGCTGCGGAGCGAGGCGTAGGAGCCCTCGGGCTTGGCGGCCTTGGAGTGGGAGTGGCCCGAGCCGACGGCGCGGAAGGCGCCGCCGCGTCGTGCGGCGTCGCGCATCGCCTCGAACACCGCCTCGCGGTCGTGCGGGAAGCGGGCCGGGCTGGGGGCGACGCCGTGGTCGGCCAGCCAGTTGACCCAAGGGGCCTGCAGCGTCGGGGCGGCGGCGCGTGGTCGCTGCGCGGTGATCAGCTCGCGAAGGCCGACCGGCGAGGCCTCGAGGCCGCGGCTGCGGGCGAGGTCCTTCAGCGAGGCCGGGCGGTCGGCGTTCTCGACGGCGGCGAAGTCGGCGGCGGCGACGGCCATTGCGGTGTCTCCCTTCCCCGGCGCCGGCGGCGGGCCCTCGCGAGAGCCCACGTCGCACGGGCCTTGCGCATTCCAGTCAACAACGCGCAGGCCCTAGGCGGCGTTCCACCCTGTAGATGTTCGACCTGCTTCGCGGCGTCCGGGCGGGACCGGGCCGCGTCGAGTGGAAGGCCTTGCTCCGGCGCGACGCTTCGCGCGGAGCGGAGGCCGGCCGTGGTGGCCTTCGGAGTCGATACGCGGCCGAAGCGCGGCCGAGGCACGACTGCGGCGAGGGCAAGACCGACGCCGACGCGGTGATCGCGACGCTGCGGATCGCGCTCGACACGGGCATCCTGGACGCGGCGGCGGCGCTCGCCAACGTCGCGGTGCTGACGGGCCGCGAGGCCGAGGAGACCACGGTGGAGCGGGACGAGTGGCGCAACGACGCCTTCACCGAGGCGCTGCTCGAGGCCCTCGCCCACGGCGACCACGCCGGCGACGGCCTGGTCGGGATCAACGACCTGATCTGCGAGGTCGAGGCCCGCTTATCGGCCCTGACCGAAGGCCGCCGGCACCTCGGCTTCGAGAACCGGATCGGTGGCGGGATCTTCGTGGCTACAGGGGTTTG
>DATFKM010000075.1:0-3110 GCA_035268645.1 Paracoccaceae bacterium
GTTGACCCATTCGTCCGCCCGCGCGCGCTCCGTCGCCTCCGCGAAGGCGGCGTCGGCCGGTCCGCTCTCGATCTCGCAATGCAGCATGAAGGCCGGCGTCAGGCGCAGCTTCAGCTTCGTGACGATGCCGAGCCGGCCGAGCGAGCAGCGCATGGCGCGGAGCGCGTCGCCGTCCCCGAAACGCCGGACCGATCCGTCGCCCAGAACCGCCTCCATCTCCGTCACGATGTCGGAGAACGAGCCGTGCGTCATGCTGCTGCCGTGGGTCGAGGTGGCGACGGCGCCCGCGAGGCTCTGCGTGTGCCAGGAGCCGAGGGAGGGGAGATGCAGCCCCTCCGCGTCGAGCGCGGCGATGGCGTCGCCGAGCTGGAGCCCCCCCTCGACCTCGACCTCCCCCGTCTCCCGGTCGACCGAGAGGATGCGGTTCATGCGCCGGAGGTCGACCAGCACGCCCGCGGTGCGGAAGACGTGGTTCATCGAGTGCCGCCCGCCGACCGCCTTGACCTTGCGCCCGGCCGCCGCGGCCTCCCGGACGATGCGCTGCACGTCCTCGACGCTCTCCGGCTCGACGATCTCCGCCGGCTCGAACCGGACGGTCCTCCAGGCGTTCTCGACGACGGGCATGGGCGGCGGCCTCCTCGGGATCAGGCGGCGCCGCGGCGCGACCAGGGCGCGTCGAGCGCGAGCGCGACGAGCGCCATCACGCAGGCGGCCGCCGCGCCCTGCCATGGCGGATCGGCCGGGGTGCCGCGCAGCACCTGCAGCGTCGCGAGCAGCGTCGGGACGTAGAAGATCAGGATCGCGGCGGGCACGAGCCAGCGCGCCATGCGGTCGCCCCGCGCGACAGGGCCGAGCGCGAGCGCCGCGACCACGACCGCGAGCGCCAGCCAGCCCGCCGCGGCCACGTCCATCAGCGCCAGGATCAGCACCCGCACGGTCTCGGGCAGTTCCTCGGTGTTCATGCCGAGAGCCTCGGCGTGGTATGGCAGGATCGTGTCCGGAAGGGCGTAGCGCCCGGCGAAGCCGAGGCTGACCGCGGCGTGGACGAGGTAGATCGCGATCGCCGCGCGTCGCCTCGGGGCCATCTCAGCGCGCCTCCAGCAACGGGCCGCAGATCTCGGCGGCGCGTTCGGGGCCGCCGCCGGGCAGCCGCGTGGCGAACACGCGGCAGGCGTTGGCCCCGGCGATCCGCGCGATGGCCCGGTCGTCGAAGCCGGCATCGGCGAGGGCCGCGGTGAGCAGCGCGAGATCTCCGACGTGGAAGGGCACGGCGACCGACCCGTCGTAGTCCGAGCCGAGGGCGACGTGGTCCAGCGGATCGTAGTCCGGCCGCGCCCCGCGCATCTCCGCGACGAAGTCCGGGTCGGAGAGGGCGCGGCGGGCGGAGGCGAAGCCCGCGACGACGGCGTCCATGCCCCGCCCCACGGCCTCGGGCCAGTAGCCGACGGCGACGAGGCCTCCGGTGCGGGCCACGGCCTGCACCTCGGCGTCGCGCATGTTGCGCTCGATCACGCAGCCGTCGGCCGGCTCGCAGGTGCGGCGGAGACCGGTGTGGGAGACGACGATGGGCCCGTCGACGGTCGCGGCGGCCTCGGCGATGCCGCTGTCGGAGGCGTGAGCGAGGTCGAGGATCAGGCCCCGCCCGGCGGCGGCGCGGAGGAAGGTGCGGCCGTCCTCGCTGAGCCCGGCGAGCTGGTCGCAGCCCTCGCCCGAGGACGCCAGCGCGTTGTCGAAGCGGTGGGTGGGCGCGACCATGCGGAAGCCGGCCTCGACGAGGCGCTCGACCCCGGCCTCGACCGGCGCGCCCTCCCCTCCGATCCAGTGCGCGCCCTCGAGCGCCAGAAGCGCGCCGACCACCGCCTCGCCGTCCGCGCGCCGGCGCACCAGCTCGGCGAGATCGTCCGCGTCCTCGATCAGAAGCAGGACCGGGGCCTCCGGATCCTCGGCGCGGCGCGCCTCGGAGGCGGCGACGAACTCCTTGAGCCGCCCGGCCTGGTGCAGGGCCCGGGTCTCGAGGTCGAACCAGGTCCCGAGGGGGCGGCGCTGCGCGATCTGCAGCAGCATCGTCGTGTTGAGCGAATCGTGAGAGAGGCATTCGCGCGCCGCCACGCCCTCGATCAGGCGCGCGTCGTCGGGCGCCGCGGTCTTGTTCGGGGTCTTGGTGACGACGGCGAAGACCTGCAGCGCGACGTTGCCGTCGATCAGGCGCGGCAGATCGACATGACCGTGATCGGCCCGCGCCAGCAGGTCGCGGTCCCACAGCATGGTGTCGGCGTGCAGGTCGACCGGGAACAGACCGGCGTGCCGCGCGCGGTCGGCCTCGCCGACCTCCGGCGGATTCTCGAGCGGGTGGACCGGGTTCAGACGGCGGTCGATCTGGTCCGCGACGACGCCGGTCAGGACCAGCGCGACCGCCGACGCGACGACCCCCGCGACGACGGCGCCGACGACCCGCAGACCCCTGGAGACCGGTCCGGCCATCGAAATCCCCTTTCCCGGCGACCCTCCGCCGGTCCCGCCATCCTACTCCGAGCCACGCCCACGGTCGACACAAAGCGTGGGTCGCCTATGGGCGGGCCGGAGCGATTCGGCTTTGTCGGCGCCGTAGGCATCCTACCTTCGCAACCTTCGTGATCGGGGAGTCTCGTGTCTTTTCTGACACTTCCGGAGTGTTCTTGAGTCTCTCGAATCAAAAGTTCTGGCAATATTCGTTCAGATTAGTTAACCCTACGTTCAGTAAGCGGGCGAGCCGCGTGCCTTCCTGATCGCCCGTACCGAAGGAGTGAATGCGATGTACGTTTCCCTGCGTTCCCTGGCGGCCGCCCTCGGCGTGACCGTCCTCTCCGCCCCGGCGGCCCACGCCCAGGCGACCCTGAACCTCGACGTCGACTTCGAATTCCCTGCGCTGGTGCTGCTGCGCTGCGTCGACGACATCACGCTTCAGCTCGACTCCGACACGCTCCTCGCGGCGGCGGGCCTGACCGGGACGGTGGACGCCGCGACGGGCGGCACGCTGACCGAATCCTCGCCCGGCATCTTCACCGAGACCGGCGCCAGCCTGCCGCCGACGAGCTTCAGCAGCCTGCCGATCGTGCTGAACTCGATCTGCG
>DATFKM010000076.1:0-12967 GCA_035268645.1 Paracoccaceae bacterium
AGGATCATGGCGCCGGCGACGAGGGGCGTCTTGCGGGGAACGAGGCGTCCGATCGGTGGTCGGATCCGCGAAAGGAGGCGGGCCGGTCTGCAATTGTTGCGGCTTGTCATCAGGCTGCTGTATAAGAAACCGTGCGGGTGCGCACGATAAGAGTCTGGGGTGTTTGTTTGACTGGGGATGTCGTCAAGGTCTCACGCTTCGTGACCGGACGGGTCAAGTGGTACGATGCCGAAAAGGGATACGGCTTCGTGGTCCCGTCCGATGGAGGTCCGGATGTGATGGTGCACGCCGCCGTGGTGCGCGCCGCCGGGCTTTCCGCGCTCGAGGAGGGTCAGACCGTGTCGCTGACGGTGGTGCGCGGGGAACGCGGCCTCCAGGCGACCGAAGTGGTGAGCGTCACGAACCGCGCGGAGTCCGACTCCGCCGGAGATGACGCCGAGCGTGCGGGCTCCGGCTCGGGTGCGGACGCCGGAAGCGGCGTGCGGCCCACGGAGATCGCCGCCGAGGCGGTGCCGGAGGGCGAGTTCAAGCCGGCGCGCGTCAAATGGTTCAACAAGCAGAAGGGCTTCGGGTTCCTCAACGTGTTCGGGGACCCGGCCGACGTCTTCGTGCACATGGAGACGTTGCGCCGCCATGGCTTCCAGGATCTGCAGCCGGGAGAGGCCGTCTGCGTGCGGCTGGTGCAGGGTCCGCGGGGCAACATGGCGGGCGAGCTCTGCCGCTGGGAGGAGATCGTCGGCCCGTGACCGTGCGCGGTCCGGTTCGACGCGCCGCCGGGTGCCTGGCGGCGGCGCTGGCGCTCGTCTCGGCCGGCGTGGCCGGGGCGGCGTGCCGCGAGGACGTCGTGGACCTGCGCGGTCCCGGCGGCCTCGCGCGCTTCACCGTGGAGATCGCCGACGAGCCCGAAGAGCGGGCGCGCGGGCTGATGTTCCGCGAGGAGATGCCCGACTCGCACGGGATGCTGTTCGTGTTCGACGAGGTGCAGCCCGTCAGCTTCTGGATGCGCAACACGCCGATGTCGCTGGACCTGCTGTTCGTGGCGCAGGACGGCACGGTGCGGCGCGTGACCGAGGACGCGGTCCCGTTCTCGGAGGAGACGATGCCGTCGGGCGGGCCGGTGCGCGCGGTGCTCGAGGTCAAGGCCGGCATGGCCGAGCGCTATGGCCTCGAGGAGGGCGCCGAGATGCGCCACCCCGCCTTCGGGCCCGAGGCGGCCTGGCCCTGCGACTGATCGGGACCTGCTGACAAGCCCGGCGCGCCGGGCTAGATGACCTTCCGTCGGGGTGTGGCGCAGCCTGGTAGCGCGTCGGTTTTGGGTACCGAAGGTCGTCGGTTCGAATCCGGCCGCCCCGACCAGGAGGCCCCCGCCGGGGCGACGAAGGGGAGAGCCCGAGATGACCTACGCCGCCGCGCCCGCGACCGCCCGCCCGGAGGATCATCCGGAGATCCGCGAGGAGGTCCGCAAGCTCTGCGCGCGGTTCCCGGACGGGTACTGGCGCGAGCTGGACCGCGAGCGGGCCTATCCGACGGCGTTCGTGGAGGCGCTGACGGAGGCCGGGTATCTCGCGGCGCTGATTCCCGAGGAATACGGCGGGGCGGGCCTGCCGCTGAGCGCGGCCTCCGCGATCCTCGAGGAGATCCACGCCTCGGGCGGCAACGGCGCGGCCTGCCATGCGCAGATGTACGTCATGGGCACGGTGCTGCGTCATGGCTCGGAGGCGCAGAAGACCGCCTGGCTGCCGGGCGTCGCCTCGGGCGAGCTGAGGCTGCAGGCCTTCGGGGTGACGGAGCCGACCTCCGGCACCGACACCGGCTCGCTCAGGACGGTCGCGCGGCGGGAGGGCGACAGGTACGTCGTCAACGGCCAGAAGATCTGGACCAGCCGGGCCGAGCATTCCGACCTGATGGTGCTGCTGGCGCGCACGACGCCGCTGGATCAGGTGGAGAAGAAGACCCAGGGGCTGAGCGTCTTCCTCGTCGACATGCGCGAGGCCAAGGGCCTGACGATCCGGCCGATCCGCACGATGATGAACCACGCGACGACGGAGGTGTTCTTCGACGACGTGGAGGTGCCGGCGGAGAACCTGATCGGCGAGGAGGGCAAGGGCTTCCGCTACATCCTCTCCGGCATGAACGCGGAGCGGATCCTGATCGCCTCGGAATGCATCGGGGACGCGCGCTGGCTGATCGAGCGGGCGGTGGCCTACGCCGGCGGGCGCGAGGTGTTCGGCCGGGCCATCGGCATGAATCAGGGGGTCAGCTTCCCGATCGCGCGGGCCTACGCGAACATGCGCGCGGCCGACCTGATGGTGCGCGAGGCGATCCGGCTCTACGAGGCGGGCGAGCCCTGCGGCGCCGAGGCGAACATGGCCAAGATGCTGGCCGCCGACGCCTCGAACGAGGCGGCGAACGTCGCGATCCAGACGCATGGCGGCTTCGGCTTCGCCGAGGACTACGACGTGGAGCGCAAGTTCCGGGAGACGCGGCTCTATCAGGTGGCGCCGATCTCCACGAACCTGATCCTCGCTTATGTGGCCGAGCACGTGCTCGGGCTGCCGCGCTCCTACTGAGGGGCGCTCACTCCGCGGCGGCCGCGGCGCGGCGTTTCGCGACGCCCGCCACGACGCGCACGCGGCGGGGGGCGGCGGCCCAGATCGCGACGCCCGAGAGGACGACGAGGCCGAGGCAGAGCCACCAGCCGATGTCGTAGTCGCCGGTCAGGTCGCGGATCAGCCCGAGGGCGTAGACGCCCGAGGCGGCGCCGATGTTGGCCATCACCGTGATCATCGAGAAGATCGTCGGGAAGTTGCGGCCCTGAAAGAGCTCGGCCGGCATGGCGCCGAACATCGAGGTGACGCCGTTGCCGATCAGCCCCTGCGCGATCACCATCGCCCAGAGGAGGACGGGGGAGGGCACGCCCTCCAGCAGGACCAGCAGGACCGTCGTCGCGCCGAAGCCGGAGAGGCCGATGGTCCAGGCCTTCTCCCGCCCGATGCGGTCCGAGAGGGCGCCGAGGCCGATCTGCCCGAAGATGCCGAAGAAGGCGACCATGCCGAGGGCGAAGGCCGCCGTCGTGCCGTCGAAGCCGGCGGCGAGCAGGTGCACGGTCTGGTGCTGCTGCACTGCGTACCAGACGAAGAGCATGCAGAAATAGCCGAGGCCGAGCCACCAGAACGCCCCGGTGCGCGCGGCGCGGGCGAGAGTCCAGTCGGTCTCGGCCCATTCGCGGTTCACGACGGTGTCGGGGTTGCGGGGCGCGGCGCCGGGCTCGGGCGCCGCGTCGCCGTCGGGCCGGAGGCCGAGATCCTCGGGCCGCTTGCGGGCGAAGATCAGGTTGAGCGGGATGACGACGGCGGCCACGACGACGGCGACGTAGAGGCAGGCCTCGCGCCAGCCATGGGTGTCGATGCTCCATTGCAGGGCCGGAAGCAGCACGGCGCCGAGGCCGCCCACCCCGCCGAAGGCTATGCCGACGGCGAGGCCGCGGTTGCGCACGAACCAGTTCGGCAGGAACATCGAGTGGCTGATGTAGCTCATCGCCATGGAGCCGTTGACGGCGAGAAGGCCGAAGGCGGCGTAGAGCTCGAGCGGGGTCGTCACCTCCCGCGCCGCGAGGTAGCCGAGTGCGACGAGGGCGCCGCCGATCGGGATGATCACGCGCGGGCCGGTGCGGCTCATCGCCCAGCCGATCACGGGCAGGATCGCGGTCGAGGCGAGGAAGCCGACCGAGAACGCGCCGGACGCGAGGCCGGCGTCCCAGCCCGACTCGGCGATGATGGGGGGCAGCAGCAGCGAGTAGCCGGTGCGCGCCGAGACCGCGACGCCCATCGTCACGAAGGCGACGGCGACGACGATCCAGCCATAGAACAGCCGCGGAGCGCGGCGGGCGGCGCCGGTCATGGGGAACCCTCCCGTGGGCGCCGCTGACGGGCGCTTCGGCGGGGAGGCTACGGGGGGCGGCGGACGGCGGCAAGCGCCCGGCCGCAAAAGCGAAACCCGGCCGCGAGGGCCGGGTTCATGGTGCGGTCGAGAAGACTCGAACTTCCACGGGTTTTACCCCACAGCGACCTCAACGCTGCGCGTCTACCAATTCCGCCACGACCGCGTGCTCTGTGGCTGGGGCGTCAGGTATCGCCGCGCCGGGGGCTTGTCAAACCCCCGCCGCGAGTGTGCAGAAGGGGTCCATGGTGGAATGGCGGATCAGCGACGCGCCGGTGGACTGGCCCGAGGCGAACGCCGCGATGGAGGCGCGCGTCGCCGCCATCCGGGCAGGCGAGGCCGACGAGCTGGTCTGGCTGCTGGAGCATCCGCCGCTCTACACCGCCGGAACCTCGGCGCGGGCGGAGGACCTCCTGCGGCCGGACCGCTTCCCGGTCCACCAGGCGCGGCGGGGCGGCGAATACACCTATCACGGACCCGGCCAGCGCGTGGCCTACGCGATGCTCGACCTCGCCGCGCGGGGGCGCGACGTGCGGCGATTCGTGTGGGCGCTGGAGGAGTGGACGATCCGCGCGCTGGCGCGCTTCGCCGTGGACGGCGGGCGCCGCGACGGGCGGGTCGGCGTCTGGGTGCGCCGTCCCGAGAAGGGCCCGGGGGCGGAGGACAAGATCGCCGCCATCGGCGTGCGCCTGCGCCGCTGGGTGAGCTTCCACGGCATCGCGGTGAACCTCGAGCCGGATCTCAGCCATTACGACGGCATCGTGCCCTGCGGCATCCGCGGCCACGGCGTCACCTCGCTGGCGGATCTGGGACTGATCGTGTCGCCGGCCGAGCTGGACATGGCGCTGATCGAGGCGTTCGAAGAGGTGTTCGGCGGGACGGGCCCGGCGACGCGCTGACGGACTGCGCCCGTTCGCCGCAGGTCATGGCGGGCCTCGGGGTGCACGTCTGCATGCAACGGTTCCGCGAGGGGTGTAAGACGTCTCGCGACGCAGGGCCGCGCCACGGGCCGAAAGGCCGCGTTTACGCGGCACGCGGATGATGGGTATTGTCGCCGCGACGGATCGTGAGGTCGCGATCCGAAACGGCGGCGCCCCGGGGCGGAGCGATCCGGAGCCGGGGCGAAGGCAGGAGGGCTGACATGGCCGACGCGACGGTTCACGCGCACGAGGAGGAGCATCCGGGCTTCTTCACGCGCTGGTTCCTCTCGACGAACCACAAGGACATCGGGATCCTGTACCTGGTCACCTCGGCGGTGGTCGGGTTCATCTCGGTGGCGTTCACCATGTACATGCGGCTCGAGCTCATGGAGCCGGGCGT
The DNA here is from genome assembly GCA_035268645.1 of Paracoccaceae bacterium. Classification (GTDB taxonomy): domain Bacteria; phylum Pseudomonadota; class Alphaproteobacteria; order Rhodobacterales; family Rhodobacteraceae; genus Albimonas. The sequence continues at coordinate 5,260 of DATFKM010000076.1, forward strand.
GCAGTACATGCTGATGGAGGACGGCGTCACGCCGAACGGCCACCTGTGGAACGTGATGGTCACGGCCCACGGCATCCTGATGATGTTCTTCGTGGTGATCCCGGCCCTGTTCGGCGGTTTCGGCAACTACTTCATGCCGCTGATGATCGGCGCGCCGGACATGGCGTTCCCGCGCATGAACAACCTCAGCTACTGGATGTACGTCGCGGGCACGGCGCTGGCGATCCTCTCGGTGATATCGCCCGGCGGCAACGGACAGCTCGGATCCGGCGTCGGCTGGGTGCTCTACGCGCCGCTCTCGACGCGCGAGGCGGGGTATTCGACCGATCTCGCGATCTTCGCGGTGCACGTCTCGGGCGCCTCGTCGATCCTCGGCGCGATCAACATGATCACCACCTTCCTGAACATGCGCGCGCCGGGCATGACGCTGCACAAGACGCCGCTGTTCGCGTGGTCGATCTTCGTCACCGCCTGGTTGATCCTGCTCGCGCTGCCGGTGCTCGCGGGCGCCATCACCATGCTGCTGACCGACCGCAACTTCGGCACCACCTTCTTCGATCCGGCGGGCGGCGGCGATCCGGTGCTCTATCAGCACCTGCTCTGGTTCTTCGGGCACCCCGAGGTCTACATCCTGATCGTGCCCGGCTTCGGCCTGATCTCCCACATCATCTCGACCTTCTCGAAGAAGCCGATCTTCGGCTATCTCGGCATGGTCTACGCGATGGTGGGGATCGGCGTTCTCGGCTTCGTGGTGTGGGCCCACCACATGTACACGGTCGGCATGAGCCACACGCAGCAGTCCTACTTCATGCTGGCCACGATGGTCATCGCCGTGCCGACCGGCATCAAGATCTTCTCGTGGATCGCGACGATGTGGGGCGGGTCGATCGATTTCAAGACGCCGATGCTGTGGGCGATGGGCTTCATCTTCCTGTTCACCGTCGGCGGCGTGACCGGCGTGATCCTCAGCCAGGCGGGCGTGGACCGGGCCTATCACGACACCTACTACGTCGTGGCGCACTTCCATTACGTGATGTCGCTGGGCGCGATCTTCTGCATCTTCGCCGGCATCTACTACTGGATCGGCAAGATGTCCGGCCGGCAGTACGACGAGCGGCTGGGCAAGATCCACTTCTGGATGATGTTCATCGGCGCGAACATCACCTTCTTCCCGCAGCACTTCCTCGGCCGTCAGGGGATGCCGCGGCGCTACATCGACTACCCCGAGGCCTATGCGCTGTGGAACGAGGTCTCCAGCTGGGGGGCCTTCCTCTCCGGGGCCTCGTTCCTGCTGTTCTTCTACATCATGTACAAGACGCTGACCTCGGGCGAGAAGCTGACCGAGCCGGCCTACTGGGGCGAGCACGCCGACACCCTCGAGTGGACGCTGCCCAACCCGCCGCCGGCCCACACCTTCGAACAGCTGCCGACCCGCGACATGTGGGACAAGCCGGCGCATTGAGGCCGAGGCCGATGCACGACCAAGACGCGGCCGGGGCCTCCGCCCCGGCCGCTTCCGATTTCGGCGGGCGCAGCGACGAGCCGCTCTACCGCGTGGTGCTGTGGCCGCACCGCTCGCTCTCCGACCGCGGCTTCCTCCTGGTGATGGTCTTCACCGGGGCGATGCTGACCCTGCCGCTGATCCCGCTCGCGGGAACGCCGGTGGCGCTCGGCCTGCTGCCGTTCCTCGTCGCGGTTCCGCTGGCGCTCGGCTTCGCGATACGGCGCAACGCGCGCGACGGTCGGCTCACGGAGGAACTGCGCCTCTGGCCCGATCTCGTGGCGGTGGTGCGGCGCGAGCCCCGCGGGCGGGTGCTGCGCTGGGAGGCGAACCCCTACTGGGTGAGCCTGACGCTGCACAAGGACGCGAAGCTGGAGAACTACCTGACGCTGAAGGGCGCGGGCCGGGAGATCGAGCTCGGCGCCTTCCTGAGCCCCGAAGAGCGCGAAGCGCTCGCCGAGGAGCTGGAGCGGGCGCTCGCGCGGGCGGTGACGCAGGCCGGCGGGCCGGCCCCTCAGTAGGGCGGGCGCGGCGGCGGCTCCGGAAACCGGGCGCCGAGATGCAGGTCGATCGCCCGCCGCAGCGCCGCGCGCCGGTCCGCGAGCCGCAGCGACGCGCGGGCCAGCGCGACGAAGGCTGGACCGAAGTCGCCCCGCGCCTCGGCCCGGACGAGATCCTCGACCAGCGCCCGCTGATCCGCGACGACCTCCGCCAGGTCGTCCGACAGGGCGTCGAGTTCCGCGTCGGCGGGCAGGCTGGCGTCGCGCGCGGCCTGCAGGGCGGCGAGCTCCTCCGCGAGGAAGGCTCGCTCCGGCGTCGTCAGCGGGCGGTCGAGGCGCAGTTCGAGAACCGCGAGGCGGTCGATCAGCCCGCCGGGCGAGACGGGGATCACGACGACGAGGCCGCCGGCTCCCGGTCGCCGGGCGTTCACGCCGGCCCCCCGTCGAGGCGGCGGCGGGCGCGGACCCCGACGTCGAGGTCGAGCCTTCCCGCGACACGGCGACGGCTGACGCCGGAGGGGGCGGCCGCGAACCGCGTGACGGCATGCACCTCGATCAACCGCTCCCTCTCCCGCTCCGGGGCGGATGGCGTCCGCGGCGATCCGGGCGCCGGGCGGCGGACCGCATGAGGGCGTTTCCGTGGCGTCGCGGGTTGATGGAGGCTGAGGAACGAAGCGGGAACATGGATCCCGTGGTCCCCGCCGCGTCCCCGGGCTCAGACCGGCCGCCCTCGCGCTCGCGCTCCGTCATCCACCTCCCCGGCCCCGTCCGCCGCCGAAGCGACATCCCGCCGGCATGGGGCCCCGCGGCGCGCGGCGCTGTCAACCGGGCCTGCGCCGCCCTATCGAATCCGCGCGCCCGGCGCTATCACCCGTGGCGGAGCGCCCCTTTCCGCAAGCGCGAGGCCCGGCGATGACGCAGCCCGAGGACGAGACGCCGGACGCGGCTGCGACGGACGGCGAGGGCTGGCGCGAGGAGGACTGGGGCCTCGACCCCGCCCTCGTCGCCGCCTGCGCCGAGGGCGCGGAGGCCGGCGACCGCGAGGCGGTGTTGGCGTCGGTCGGGGACCTGCACGCGGCCGATCTCGCGGATCTGCTCGAACAGCTCGACCATGCGACGCGGGCCGAGGCGGTGCGCCTGATCGGTCCCGACCTCGATCCGGAGGTGCTCTCGGAACTCGAGGACGACGTGCGCGACGACGTGCTCGCCGCCATGGATCCGGCGCATCTGGCGGCGGCGGTGGGCGAGCTGGACCCCGGCGACGTCGCCTATGTCGTCGAGGATCTCGACCCCGAGGCGCAGGGCCGGGTGCTGGAGGGGCTGGAGCCGGTCGACCGCACGGCCGTGCAGCAGGCGCTGACCTACCCCGAATACTCGGCCGGGCGTCTGATGCGGCGGGACTTCGTGACGGCCCCGCCGTTCTGGACCGTCGGCGACATGATCGACCGGATGCGCGCCTGGGAGGACCTGCCCGACCAGTTCCACGACGTGGTGCTGGTCGATCCCGCGATGAAGCCGGTGGCGCTGGTCCCGCTCAGCCGCATCATGGGCTCGCCCCGCGCGCGCTCGCTCGAGGCGCTGAAGCGCGACCGGATGGAGGTGCTGGAGGCGGAGGAGCCGCAGGCCGACGTCGCCTACGCCTTCAACCAGTACCACATGGCCTCGGCCCCCGTGGTCGACGCCGCCGGGCGTCTCGTCGGCGTCGTCCTGATGGAGGACGCGATGGAGGCGCTGGACGAGGAGGCCGACGAGGACCTCAAGCGCCTCGCCGGCGTCGGCGACGAGAGCCTCTCGGACAAGGTGGCCGAGATCGCGCGGCGGCGCTTCCCCTGGCTCGCCGTCAACCTCTGCACGGCCGTGCTCGCCTCGATGGTGATCGGACAGTTCGAGGACGCCATCGGCAAGATCGTGGCGCTGGCCGTTCTGATGCCGATCGTGGCGAGCATGGGGGGCAACGCGGCGACGCAGACGCTGGCGGTGGCGGTGCGCGCGATCGCGACGCGCGACCTGACGCCGGCCAACATGTGGCGCATCATCGCGCGCGAGACTCTGGTGGGCTTCGCCAACGGCATCGTCTTCGCGATCCTCGTCTCGGCGGTCGCGGTGGTCTGGTTCGGGGACCCCTGGCTCGGCGCGGTGCTGGCCGCGGCGATGGTGATCAACCTGCTCGCGGCCGGGCTCGCGGGCATCCTGATCCCGATCGCGCTCGACCGGGCGGGGGCGGACCCGGCGCTCGCCTCCGGGACCTTCGTGACCACGGTGACGGACGTGGTGGGCTTCTTCGCCTTCCTCGGCCTCGCGGCGACGGTGCTGCTCTGAGCCTCCGCGCCGGGGTTGACTTGGCGGCCGGCGCCCTTCCATTGCGACGGGGACAGAGAAGGAGACGCCCGTGAGCAAGATCCCCGGTTCCATCGACGAGGTGCAGAAGGTTCTCGGCGAAGCCGGCTACGTCTGCGGCCGCGCCCTCGGCACGGTGACGTATCTCGCGATGACGCTCGGCCGGCCGCTGTTCCTCGAGGGCGAGGCGGGCGTCGGCAAGACCGAGATCGCGAAGGCGATCGCGACGGCGCTGGGGCGCCGGCTGATCCGGCTGCAGTGCTACGAGGGGCTCGACAGCGCGTCGGCGGTCTACGAGTGGAACTTCGCGGCGCAGATGGTGGCGATCCGCACCGCCGAGGCGGTCGGCTCTGAGGACCGGGAGACGCTGACGCAGGAGCTGTTCTCGAAGGAGTTCCTGATCGAGCGGCCGCTGCTGCAGGCGATGCGACCGCAGCCGGGCGGCGCGCCGGTGCTGCTGATCGACGAGATCGACCGCACCGACGAGCCCTTCGAGGCGTTCCTGCTCGAGGCGCTCTCGGATTTCCAGGTGACGATCCCCGAGCTCGGCGTGGTGAAGGCGGAGGAGCCGCCGATCGTGATCCTGACGTCGAACCGGACGCGCGAGGTGCACGATGCGCTGAAGCGCCGCTGCCTCTACCACTGGGTCGACTACCCCGACTTCGAGCGGGAGATGCAGATCCTGCGCGCCCGCGCGCCGGAGGCGCAGGAGGCGCTGAGCCGCGAGGTCGTCGCCTTCGTGCAGCAGCTGCGCGAGGAGGACCTGTTCAAGAAGCCCGGCGTCGCCGAGGCGATCGACTGGGCCAAGTGCCTCGTGGCGCTCGACGCCGTCGCGCTCTCTCCGCAGGTGATCGCCGACACGGTCGGCGCGATCCTGAAATACCAGGACGACATCGCGAAGCTCCAGGGCTCCGAGGCCAAGCGCATCCTCGACGACGCGAAGGCCTCGCTCGAGGCGGTCTGAGGTGGCCAAGCTCTCCGATCTCGGCATTCCGGAGGACGGCAAGCTCGCCGCCAACGTCGTGCATTTCGCGCGCGCGCTCAGGAAGGCGGGCCTGCCCGTCGGCCCCGGCCGGGTCACGGACGCGATCCGGGCGGTGGAGGCGGCGGGTTTCACCGACAAGCGCGACTTCTACTGGACGCTGCACGCCTGCTTCGTCAGCCGGCCGGAGCATCGCCAGCTCTTCGCGCAGACCTTCCGGCTGTTCTGGCGCGATCCGCAGTTCCTCGAGCGGATGATGAGCCTGCTCTCGCCCATGCTGCGCAGCCAGGAGGCGCCGCCGCCCCCGCAGGACGCCGAACGGCGCGCGGCGGAGGCGCTGCTGGACGGGGCGGAGGAGCCGCAGCGCGCGGAGAGCGAGACCGAGGAGATCGAGATCGACGCGACGCTCACCGTCTCGGCCGACGAGACGCTGAAGCAGCTCGATTTCGAGCAGATGACGGCGGCGGAGGCGGCGCTGGCGAAGCGCGCCATCGCGCGGCTGGAGCTGCCGGTGAAGCCGATCGCCTCGCGCCGCACGCGGCCGGACCCCTCGGGCCGCCGGCCGGACTGGCGGGCCACCATGCGCTCGGCCATGAAGCACGGGGGCGATCTGCGAGAGTTCAAGACCAAGGCGCGCGCGGTGCGCTGGCCCAATCTCGTCGCGCTCTGCGACATCTCGGGCTCGATGAGCGGCTACAGCCGGATGCTGCTGCACTTCCTGCATGCCGCGGCCAACGAGAAGGGCGCAGGCTGGGCCAAGGTCCACGCCTTCACCTTCGGCACGCGGCTGACCAACGTCACGCGCCACCTGATGCGCCGCGACGCGGACGCCGCGCTCGCCGCCTGCGGGCGGGAGGCGAAGGACTGGGAGGGCGGCACGCGCATCGGCGAGTGCCTTCACGCCTTCAACCGCGACTGGTCGCGCCGGGTGCTGGGGCAGGGCGCGGTGGTGCTGTTGATCACCGACGGGCTGGACCGGGACGATCCGGACCGGCTCGCGCGGGAGGCGGAGCGGCTGCACCTCTCCAGCCGCAAGCTGATCTGGCTGAACCCGCTCCTGCGCTGGGACGGCTTCGCGCCGCGCGCGCAGGGTGTGCGGGCGCTGCTGCCGCATGTCGACAGCTTCCGCGCGGCGCACAACGTCGAGAGCCTTCAGGACCTCGCGGACGCGCTGACCCGGCCCGACGATCCGGGCGAGAAGGCGCGGCTGATGCGTGCGATGACGGCGCCGGAGCCCGAGGCGGCGCCGCCGGGGCGGACGGCGCCGGCGGCGCCGCCGGCCTCGATCGATCCGCGGCGCAGGGCCTGAGCCCCCGGCGCGGAACCCGGCCTTCGACGGGACGTTTCATCGACGTCCATCGTATCGGGAGGTCTGAATGGGACGCACCACGACACTCTTCGCCGCCGCGGCCGCGTTCCTCGCGGCGCCGGCCGCGGCGTTCGCCGAGGCGACGCCGCTCGAGGTCCGGGTGATCAGCCACGGCGCGAAGTTCGTCGGCTCCAGCATGGGCGGCGTGCAGGTCACGCTGCGCGAGGCCGCGACCGGGCGTCTGCTGGCGACGGGCCGGACCGTCGGCGGCACCGGCGACACCGAGCGCATCATGGGGCCGCAGCCGCGGGGCGCGCGCCTCTCGACCGAAGGCGCGGCGGTGTTCGCGACGGAGATCGACATCGACCGGCCGACCCGGCTCGAGGCGACGGCGACGGGGCCGCTGGCGCAGCGCCAGTCGGCCGAGACCGTGAGCGCGACCCGCTGGGTGCTGCCCGGCGTCGGCCTCGCCGGGGGCGACGGCTGGTTGCTGGAGATGCCGGGGATGGCGGTCGACGTGCTCGCCCCCGCGGCGGCGACCAAGATGGCGGGCCCGCAGGCGACGACGCGCATCGAGGCCAACGTGACGATGATGTGCGGCTGTCCGCTGGCGCCGGAGGGCGTGCCGTGGGACTCGGACGACTACCGCGTCCTCGCTCACGTGATCCGTGACGGCGAACCGGCGGGGACCGTGCGGCTCGACTACGCCGGGGAGGCCAGCCGTTTCGCAGGAGAGATCGAGACGGCGGCGCCGGGCCTCTACGAGGTGCTCGTCTCGGCCCATGCGGTGGCCGACGGCAACGCCGGGGTCGATTCGGTCACGTTCTCGATCCCCGCGCCGTCCGACGGATGAGGCCGCGCGCGGCGGCGCGGCGTTCATTGCGGCGCGGGCGGGCGCGGTTCCGGACGGGGCGGGCAGTCTCCGCCGGCGGGCCGCGCGGGATCGGTGATGCGGATCAGCAGGCGTCGCGGGAGGCTGCGGCGGGTCGCGCCCGGGGGAGACGCCTCCCGGCGCCGCTCCAGCGCCCCGGCGACGTCGCCCTCGCGCAGACGGCGGCGGATCTCGGCCTCGGCGATCT